>DASQID010000828.1:0-8449 GCA_035631775.1 Acidobacteriota bacterium | reverse complement strand
ACGGGCAGACGAGCCGAGGACGATTGGGTCAAATTCGTCTGTCCCAACCAGGAAAAATACAGGGCCGAACGCCTCGATTACATCCGTAACCTGATCAATACGTGCCAGCCGGACGGATTGAGTATCGATTTCATCCGGTACTTCGTCTTCTGGGAAAAAGTCTACCCCGATGCCCGGCCTGATCCTCTGCAGTATGCCTGCTTCTGTCCGACCTGCCTGAAGAAGTTTCAGGCCGAATCGCGCCTGACGATTCCGCATGAGTGGAAATCCGTCAGCGAGCAGGCCGAGTGGATCCTGCAGAATCACAAACCGGCATGGGCTTCCTGGAAGTGCCGGACTATCACCTCCATGGTTCGGGAGATTGCCACGGTGGCGCGCAAGAGCAAGCCTTCCATTAAACTCAACCTGCACCTGGTGCCGTGGAGGGAAAACGATTTCAATAAAGGAGTCCGCTCGATCGCAGGCCAGGACGTTGCCTCCCTCGCGCCACTTGTCGACTTTCTCTCCCCGATGTGTTACGCCCATATAGTCAAGCAGGATCCGTCCTGGATCTCTTCGGTGGTCGCCTATATCGCGCGGCGGGGCAATAAACCGGTAATTCCCAGCGTTCAGGTAAAGGAAGCCTATTTGGCCGAAAAGCTGACCGTCGGGGAATTCTCACGCTACCTGGAGGAAGTCCGGAAACCACCCTCAGCCGGCGTCATCTTCTGGAACTGGCCGATGCTTGTCGAAGATCCAGAGAAGGCCGGCCTCGTAGCTTCAATGAAGAGGCCCTAATACTGACCCTGGCCCCTGATGCTGCCGTAGTAGACGTCAGTGCGGTAGAGAAACTCGACTTTTCCGCTCTCCTCGTGTTCGTCGAACAGACGGCGCAGCTCCGCCATCATCGACAGATGATTCGGTTCATTGACATTCGGAGCATAGGAAGAGGACAACAAACGGCCCTTCAGTCCCTCGAAATCGAAACGCTGGCTGTTGGGAAATGAAGCGTATTGAAAGCGTGAAGGTAAATAAAAAGCCTTGATTTCTTCGGTGCTCACGTTGCGGTGATCGACGACGCTGTATTCCGGGGCATACCTTATGAGCAGCTCTTCGTATGCCCGGAGGAACGCTGTTTCCTTCGCGAGGCGAGTGTTCCACAAGATGGCGGCACTTGCATCCGGACGTGCGATGCGCCGGAATTCCGCGCTGGCCTGCGGCCGGTCAAACCAGTGAAAGGCCTGTGCAGCGGCTATGAAGTCCACCGATTCAGCCTGGAGAGTGGTGTGTTCAGCCGTGCCGTCTATGCTGATGAATCTGGATTCTCCCCTGAGAAGGTCTTCCGCGGCTTTCCGCATATCCTCGTTCGGTTCAACCCCGAATACCGTGCACCCTGTCTCGAGAAGCAGCCTTGAAAGAATTCCGGTGCCGGAGCCGACGTCCGCAGCAGCTGACTCTCGGGTAAGCCCGCATTTGTCCTGAAACAGTCGGAGGACTGTCGTCGGATAAGTCGGCCGGTACTTCACGTAGTTTTCGACTCTGTCGGAGAATCGCTGAGTGGGCTGTTTCATAGTCACCTCGATAAATTCGGGGGACAGGCTGCTCAAATCCCGAATTACCTTTCTGCCTGGTTCAATGCTTGCGAATTCGGGAGTTGAGCAGCCTGTCACCCGATTTGATCGACGCGTGACAATTGCGGATCTCCGCATCCTCGACGCGGTCGAGTATGACCGCAGGGCCGGCTTTTGCGGCGCGGCCCTTGAAACCATCCAGGACAAGGCCCTTGACTCGGTCGAAATACGCCGCCGACTCCCATTGATCAAAGGCAGGTTTGTCCCACACCACCTCGACATCACGTAATTTCAAATTGTTCACCATATCGAACTGCAGCGCGTGAACAGCCTTGTCATAGGGTGCAGCCGGATCGTGTGATACCGCCAGCCGGATCGTATCGAAGGTGATGTTTTCGAGCCAACTATCCGGATGCCCATTAATAATGCTCGAACCCTGTCCGCGCGCAAACACGTTCCGGATAAGCACATTTCGAATCTTACCCGCCGGTCGGTCATCACTGGCATCCCACTTCGCATGCACCTCGCTGCGTTTTTTCACATTGAAATGAAACGGATCGCCATCTCCCCACCAGAACCAGTCGTATCGCCTGCAATCGATGGTCAGGTTCGAGAGCACGACATCACTTACGTAGCCTCCGTCGAAATCCATGAATGCAATGCCGCGGTTTGAATTCGTGATCACGCAGTTATCGATCGTGACGTTGCGGACACAGTTCATGTTGCCGTCACAGAACTTGAGCGCGCTCGAGGCCGAGGTGAGCCGACAATTGGTGACCGTGATATTTTCACAAGGGAGCGCTGGGCCAAACCAGTTCATAGAATAGAATACGAGTGCGTCATCGCCGGTTTCGATCGTGCAGTTTGAGATGCGCAGATCCTTGCAGCCGTCGGGATCTATGCCGTCTGCCCAAACTCCCTCTTTCAGACTGGAACGGATGTAGACGCCATCGATGACCAGGCGTTCGCAGCCGTAGGGATGGATTGTCCAGGAAGGCGAGTCGATGAATGAAATTCCCGTGATACGGACATCCTTGCACCGTACAAGCAGGACGAGTTTCCCATGCTGGTCCTTTTTCGGAAAGGACCGGGTGAGAGGCTTGCCCAGTTTTTCCATCAAGACCTGATTAGGCCGGATGAAATCGTCCTCGATGTCGTTCAAGTGCCATTCATAGCCGGCCTGGCCGTCGATCGTGCCGCGGCCTTCGAGTGTGATGTTTGTCAGGTCTTCGCCGTATACCAGCGCATCCTTGTCGAACTGGGTGACGTCCTTCGTTGAATACACGGTTGCGCCGGCCTCGAGGTGAAGTGTGACGTTGCTGCGCAAGTGGATCGTGCCTGTGGTATATGCGCCCGCCGGAAAGTACACGGTTCCCCCTCCCGCTGCGGCGCACGCATCAATGGCCTTCTGAATTGCAGGACGCGCGTTATCGGATTTGCGGCCCGTTGCGCCGAAGTCCCGCACATTTGTCACCTCGGCAGACGACGGAATTGCAGGCCAAACCAGGGCCAACAGGACCAGGGCTGTTCGCAGCATGAGTGCCTCCTTTTTCGGATCTCACCGCAGCCGATGTAAGGAAAGTCTATGGGGAAGCGCCGCTGCGACGCAAGACTTCTCGAAGAGGGTGTGATCAAAGAAGGGAAAGCTGCCTGTCCTTACGCCTTCGCGACTTCGCTGAGGCCCTCTTAAGAAAAACTGAAACCACTGCGAAGTCGCAAAAGCGCAAAGGAACGCGAGAAGATGTTACTTTGTTGTGGCGAAGTTGAAACTTCCGATGAGGAGTCCTTTACGCTGGACATCCACTGTATACTGCATCGGCGATTTCAGCGTCCTGAAATTGGTGATATACAGCCGGTCCTCGATGCGATAGTCCGTGGACGTTGACCCGTAGACCGACGTCTGGAGGACCTGACTGCCCCCCGAGATCTTGATCGTCAGCTGCTCGTTGTGCACGAAGGGCCGTGCCGGGTCGACGTTTGGAGGTATGTACAAGGCAAACTTCACCGGCATTGTCCGTCCGGCCTGACTGTCTGGTGTAGACGGAAGCATTGGGTTGAGATTCAAGACAGTCGAATTCCGGATGCTGAAGGGCACGACCTGACTCCAGGCCTCGTTTCCATTATTGTCGATGGCCTTGGCCATTACGACATAGTAGCCGTCAGCGAGCTTTGTACTGTCGAACAGGTATTCCCAGGTCCCGGATCCTGCCGACACGGATTTGAGAGTGCCCGCAGCCGCATCGTATCCCAGCGATGCTCCCTTGAGGCCAAGCGGTTCACGAATCCAGAAGTACAAGCCGGCCACCCCACTCAGATCCGAGGCGTCGGCTGTGATCCGGAGGCCGTCTTGCACCGACTCGCCGGAGGCAGGGATTCGAATTTGAACTTTGGGGGGCGTGGAATCGACTACGCGAATGTTCACGGTATCGGTTGCTGTCGCTGCACCGTCGGACACGGTCAGGGTTACGAGGGTGTTTCCCATGGGAAGGGATACGGTCGGGCTCATGGCGCTTGCGAAACCACCAGTCCAGTTCCATTGATAAGTGAGCGGGAGCCCGACAGGGCTGTAGGATTTCGATCCGTCAAGGGTCACATTGGCGCCTCCGGGGTCGCTACGCTCCACAGTCTGGTCTGGGCCGGCGTCGGCGTGCGGCGTGTTCGACTCTAACGACAATTCTGCCGCTTGACTGGTCTTGCCGTCGTAATAGACGAAGCCGGTAACGGCATATGCACCGGCGGCCGCCCCGGCGGTATTCCAGCTGTCACTGAAGGCAGCTGAATTTGGGGGCGTAAGGTTGGTGAAGTCGTGCGAGAACGTCGCCACAGGCTTTCGAGATGCATCGAGCACTTTGACCACCGCCAAGCCCGAGATGTTCTGGGTCCCGGTGTTTTTGAAGGTGATGGTAAGGGCCACGATGTCCCCGACGTTGAATGGCCGTGGCGCGGCCGAGAACTGGGTGATCTCGCCCGCCGGTGCATCCAGCCGGAAAGTCTTAGTTTTGCGATCGAGGAGTGTTCCATTTGTATCTCTTAGCTCGACCATCGCGCTGTAATAGCCAGGAGGCATCCCGGTGCTGTTCCAGGTGCCGGAATAGGATGATTTTCCTTTCAAGTTTTTGAGCGTCCGCAGTGGCAGGCCGCCTACAGCTTCGCGCGTTCCTTCGTCCCTCACGGCCGTGCTGACGATCACGTCCTTACTCTCGTTTCCCTTATTCTCCAGGGCGAGGGAAACGGTGACCGGCTCTCCCTGTGAGTAGGACTCCTTGCCGGTGGTCACACCTGAAAGCTCTATGCTCGACGCGCTCGAGGAAATCGTGAATGCGTAGTTCTTGTAGAATTTTGCGTCGGTGGTCAATGGGTTGTAGTCCAACGGATAGACCGTGATGGTCAAGGTGTTGCTGTCGGGACCTTCGATTACGGACCAGTCAAACAAACGTTTTGGCCACCAATCCACCAATCCGGCCTGGGAGGGGCTATCGGCGTTACTTCCCGATTGCCCCACCGCACCCATGGAAGTGTTGGGTAAGTTTAATCCTGTCGCCTGAAGCGGGTCTGACCTCGATTGTAGGGTTACATCCTGAACCTGCAATCCCTTCGGGACATCGTAGAACACCCGATAGGAGGGTACCTCCGGCAACCCTGGCACAGCCAAGGACTGTCCTCCGGGGATCGTCACCTGATCGACTCCCTTGAGCTGAGTCACCAGGTAATCCGGCACCTGGATCGCAGTCGCGTAAGCGCCTGCCGTTACCGGAGAGCCCGGCGTCGAAACATAGTTGGAAGCTATCACGGGGAACTTGGGGTCGCCATAGACTTGATATATGGCCGACCAGTAATCCCCGTCCTGGTCGCCGATACTTTGTTTGACTTTCTTCACTGCGAGGCCAACGGGCTCCTGCTGCACGTTCCATTTTTCGAACAGGGCCTTGGCAATCCAGTCGCCCGAGCCCTTTCCCCAGTTGATTGCGCCCAGATAGGCGCCGGCCCCCCTCTGCAGGAACGCCTCAGCGAATGAGCCCGGTATGAAGTACATTCCCGTCATACAGGAGGAAGCAAAGACGAAGGGATTGGTCGAGCCAAACGGCGCGGGTCTTGCCAAAACATCGCTGGCTTTAATGGCGTCCCAGCTCCCGCTGTTCCCGTGTCCTGCGAGGAAGATGACGTCCTTGTCGGGAGTGTTGGCAAAGAACTTGGGGATGATGATGTTGTCCGTGGCAGTCTTGTCGAATTTGCCCTGGGCATCGTACTGGGCATAGTCGGTATTGATCATCACCAGGCCGTCCAGTCCCTTGCTCCTCAGAGTCTGGGCGACGCCGACCATTTCACTCTGGAAATCGATGTTGTTCGGCGGCGCCCCGGGGAAGCCGCTCACGGGGAACATCGTCAAAGCGTTGAAGCCGTATCCGGGCGTCTTTTTGGCCGCCTCGATGCTTGTTTGAATCGGCTTGATCAGCTCGATGGCGTTGTTGCCGATGATTCGGCCGATGCTCAGCTCCGGTCTTATCTCTTCGCCGCTTGTGCTGGCATACGGATAGTCGGTGACATCCGCCCGAAGCTCTTCCCAGCCTGTGACCATATAGGCCTGGCCGAATGTCTTTCCGCCATAGGCAGGGACGATCTCGGTTTCGCCGACAATCAGAAGGTAGCCCTGCGAGGTCCAATCGCTCCTCAGTTTGGCGGCCCACGAGCCGTACGAAGCCTGGATCAGGGAGTGGAGTATGTGCTTGGTGCCGGCTTCGCTCAGACGCTGAAAATCGATGGACTTTTCCTTCCAGTCGGCGATGACGATGTCGTCTCCCTGTCCCCCGAACACATTCCCGACGGACAGCCCGTAAAACGGCTGGACCAGGCGCGAAGACGACTGAATTTCCGCCCACCCCGCCGCGCCTTGTTCCCAAACCGTAACCATGTTCGAGAAGTCGTCGGCGAACACGATCTCGTCCTTGTCATCATTCCAGCTGACGACAGGCTTGCCGACGGCCAGCTCGTCTCCCCAGTGCAGCGGCTTAGGGAAGGAGCTCAGCATCGAGCCCATGTCGGATAGTATAAACACGGTCTGTGCGACCGCACTGGCCACGACAATCTGTTTCTTTGCATCTCCCAGTACATTTCCCACCGCCAGTCCGTCACCGGCGTTGTAAGTAAAGGAGAACTGGCTCAGCAGGGCCCCCGAGGCAGCGTAAACGAGGATTTTGTCGTTGCCAGCGCTGGCCACGACGATTTCGTCTTTGCCGTCTCCATTCACGTCACCGACGGCGAGGCCGTCGAACGGCTGATAATCGGCTTTGAACTCGCTCACGGTGGCAATAATCGGGCCAAAGACAAAACTGCCTGGGGCGATCGGTGTGAGGAGATTCGGGGTCCAATCCTCGCACAGACTGATCGCGCCGGTGCCGTGGGCGACGACGATCTGCTTCCTGGCCTCCCCCAAGACATCGCCGACAGCAATTTTGTCGCCCAATGCAAACTGGCCGCATGTGAAATGGGCATATTCTCTCCACTCCACTGGAGGAGGCGGCCCCCCCGCGGAGAGAGACGGTGGAACGTCGCTCTGGAGACCGTAGACGTGAATCTCGCCTCCTTTTGGATCTTGATCGCCGACAATCATTTCCGCCTTGCTGTCGCCGGCGACGTCGGCGACAGCAAAGCCGTCGTGTGGTTTGTAGGTCATGGTCAAGGACGACGCGAGATCGAGGTAGCCCAGCACGCCGTCTTTCAGCCTGGCCAGCTCGGCCATCTTCGAGAGGAGCTTGGCGACATCTTCCTTCGCGTTGAACCGCATCAGGTTCTCAGGGCTGGTCACGATCAGGTAATCGGACATCTTGGTGGCGCTGTTGTAGGCTTGGCCCAGCAGTTCCCCGGAAGTGGTCTTGACGACGGGGAGGGCGACAGAGCTCGTGCCGGGCCAGCTCTGGCGCGGGGAATTCCAGGTGAGTTCAATCTCCGCGTTCCCGATGTAAGGGTATGCCCCGCCTGGATATGCCAGCACCGGCACAGCATCGAAGGCATAGTCTACTGACATGTCCGGCGGGATATCCACCTTCCCCTTGATAATTGCATTCTGGGTAGCCAGGTTGTATCCGCCCAGGTCCGTTGAGACCTCGTAGAGCGATGAGGAGGAGAGGATGGGCTGGAACATGATCAGGTTGTCTTTGACGACGACGTCCGTCGCAATGTCGCCGCCTACATTCTTTACGGTGACGTCTATCGTGAAGTAGTTGCCTGTTCTGGTCGCCCTGTGATCCGTCACGACAAGGTTTGCGGGCGGCGGGGGCGGTGTGTTGACTACGTTGACGTAAATGGAGTCCCCGATCCACAGAGGCTCTGTGGGGGTCCCATAGGTGTAAGCTCCCAGCTTGTGGGTACCCGGGAACGACGCCCACTTGTCGTCCCAGGCCAGTGTATTCACCGTCAGGTTGAACTTCCCGCTGGTCGGATAGGGCAACGGGAAGTCGATGCAGGACGAAAGGTAACCGCCGTCTACATCGGTACAAAGATGGCGCAAACCCGTCTTGACGCTCGCTTCGACCACGACGGTTATCTTGCCCGACACCGTCTCCCCATCGGCCGGGGAGAGGATCTTCAGCGTGCCGGCATACGGATTCACGTTGTTCACCTTGAAGGCCGTGTTGTACACGGTTGATATCCCCGCGGAGTTGACCGCGTTTACAGTGATGTTGTGGTCTCCGTTAGCCAGGGTGGCCGTGTCCGCAACGAAGTCAAAGGGCTGGGCATATGCGGTAAAGGCGAGGTTCCCGTCGACGATGAACTCCACTTTCTCGACATCATTCGATGCGGCGGCGGAGAGTTTGGCAACGCCGGTGAGCACGCCAATATCTGCCATCGACACGGTGGGGGGCGCTGAGCCCTCCCGGGCGGCTGTCTGGAACCACATATCC
>DASQID010000827.1:0-6324 GCA_035631775.1 Acidobacteriota bacterium | reverse complement strand
TGAAATCCACTTCCGGCGCTGGCGATATCGAGGCGCGCTCTTTGATCCAGAGCGCGATACTCCGCGATGATGTCCGCCCCAGCCGCGTCCGGGGGCAGGACTTCGCAGTTGAACAGACGCCGGATCGAATCCTGCAGGCGCTCCCAGGCTGCGGACTGGTGCGCCTGGACCAGAAGGTTGCGGATGATTTCGCCGGGTTTTCCAAGCCCGAGAAGTTGGTCCTGCTTTGGCCTCTGGTAAACCGGCTCGTCGGTGCTGATCCCGGTCATCGGCGGCACGTATACCGCCATCAAATCCGCGTGCCGCACTGTGGAGGGTTCCACATCAGACCTGGGGCGCACATAGATCTGTTCCGTTGTGTCGGGTATCAGTTCGATGGGAATCTTCCAGCCCTTGGAACTTTGGATTTCAATCTCGATCGGCTCTCGATACTCCCGCGCCTTCCACAGTAGGTCAAAGGCCCGCAACGGCACGGCCGAAAAGGCTTGACGCGCGATCGGCGCCTTGGTGTAAGCGCCGCCATGTCTTTGATAATCGTTAAGCTGCTTCCAGCGGTTGAGAGCGAGTGCCCAGCCTGCGACCGCCTGCAGAAGTGTGGTCTTCCCCGTGTTGTTTGGGCCCGCGAGAACTATGTGGCCGGGAATATCAAAGACAACTTCATCGAACCGCTTGAATCGGCGCAACGTTACCTTGCGGATCATCCTTCCGCCTCTTTCAGGCTCTTGACCACCAAAAGTTCGTTACCGCGATCGTCGATCACTTTGACTGCGACCTGTCCATACTCGCCACCGGAGAATGGCGCACTCGTGGTTCCCGCCAGATGCTCCCAGACCGATTCCTCGTACTGTCCCCGCAGGGCCTTGCTGAGGTTCTCCCATGCGCTGGTGCGAGGGAAAAATGCCTGGCAGACATGGAAGCACAGACCGTTGTAATCGGTGTCGAGAAACCAGGCAGGAACATCATCTCCGGAGCGGTGATCGACATCCATGGTCGCCGGGTCGAAAACATCGAGACCGAGGAGAGAGGCGCGGTACTGGTCCAGTCCGGTCTTTCCTTTCGCCTTCTCTCTGAGAATCTTGATCTCCGGTGAGCCGCAGACGCTGAATATCTGGCTGCTCCGCATGTTTTTGAGCAGGTCGCCCATCATTAAATCCGGCGTGGCCTGGACATAGGTGGCCGGCACGCCCACGACTTCCAGGCACCGATCCACCAGCTGGCGCGCATTGGCCTGAATCGCGAAGCCGATTACGAACAGGTGCGCATAGTTTTTCATATGCGCCTCGCGCGCCGCCTCATAGACCAGCTTTTCGCTCACGGCGCCGCTTTCTGGGCCGAACACAATCGCAACCGGGCGTTGCGCCCCGCCGTTCGCTTCCGACTTTCTCGTTTCGGGAAGCGCTCCCTCCAGCATTGCCTCAGCTGACAGCGAGAGAGTCTTGGCGGGCGGGCGTATATTCTTCAGGGTCACAGTCCTATTGCCCTCCAATCGGAGCACGGGGCTCCGGCGGAGAACCTCGATCATGCGGTCGACGAATGAGCCGTAGATTGCCGCGGATTCGGCTCCGGAATCTTCGATTCCGTCTCCTTCCCAGTCGACCGGCGTCGGAATGGTGGCTTCCACGCAGATGGGGCCGCTCACCCGCACCACCCGAGTGTCGACTTCGGAACGATCCACAAGCACTTCTTCAATTGGAGGTTCGTTATTCGCGATGGACTTGAGCGTAATGTGGGGAACAATTCCTCCGATCTCTTCCCCTTTCTTATTCTGTTTTTGCTTATAGACAAAGCCCGCTGCCGGACCGTGCGATTCGTCAGCTAACTCGTACCAGGGAAAAGTGCCCGTCAGCAGTCTCTGTCTGGCCAGGGCCAGTGGAACCCGACTCGTGTCGATTGTAATCCAGCGGCGTCCCCACTGCTCCGCTACGTACGCCGTGGTTCCGCTGCCACAAGTCGGATCGAGAACCAGATCGCCCGGATCGGTGGTCATCAGCATGCAGCGCTGGATTACCTTCGTTGTGGTCTGAACGACATATCGCTTTTCTTCGGATCTGCTCGAAAACCTCACGTCCGCCCAAAAGTTCGAACTTGGCCGATATGGGAAGTCATCAAAAAACCTTACGTAACTCAACATCTTGCCACGACGTTCAATCCTGCCAGCGCCAATCAGTTTAGCCATTCCCTCAGTACCGGTTTTCCAATAACCGGTAATAGGCTTAAAAACCTGGCCTTCAAATTCGACAGGAAAACTCCCGGGAGGCCGCTGAGAAACAATATTGTCTTGGCGGTATGGCCTTGAGCCTTCAGGCAGAAGGCTCCAGTCCTCAGCTTCATCCTGTGTCATTTTTCGGCGAGTTCCGTCGCGAAGCAGGACTCTGTCATATTCAGATGCACCAGGCGCATCGGCCTTTGTCTGCCAGAGCTTCCTATACTTCATTCTTTCTTTGTCGCGGGAATACCAAAGCAGATAATCACACACAGAAGGTAGTGTCACTGCCTCCTGAGCACTTGTCTTTACCACCGTAATTATGGCTATGCCGTTTTCAGCGCCAAACACTTCATCCATAAGTTCCCGCAAATGGTGAAGGTTCTCGTCGCTAATCTGGACAAAGATGCTGCCGGTCGGAGCCAGGAGATCGCGACAGAGCAGCAGCCGATCGCGCATGTAGGTAAGGTAGGAATGCAAGCCCAACTCCCAGGTATCGCGATATGCCTGGACCATCTCGGGCTCGCGTGTCATGTCGTCATCGTCGTTGTGAACGACGTCGCGCTTGCGCACAAACGGCTGAAAGTTCGAACCGAACTTCACGCCGTAGGGAGGATCCATGTAAATCATCTGCACCTGCCCACCGAGCCCTTCGTAGTGTAGGAGCGAGTTCATCACTACCAGCGAATCACCCAGGATCATCCGGTTGGTCCACTTGTCCTTGTGCTCGTAGGCGCGCAGGACCTGATCGGCGATGGAATGTTGCGGGTCGGAGAACAGGTCATACAGCGACATTTGTTTGTCGCGCTTGTGGCTCTTGAGCGTTTCGAGAATGGCCTTTGTCGAAAGCCGCTCGTGCACGAAGAGCGGCAGTGTGGGAACGTCGAACGAGAGCCGCTCGGCCTTGCCAGCCCAGTTTAGGAATGGTTTGCCCAGCGCCTTGAGCTTCTCCGCGGCAGCCTTTGCCTCCTCAAGTGTGCTTGCTTCGACCATGGTGCGGATCAGCGCCTCGCCCTGTTCGCGTGCCGGATTCTGGCCGTCCCAATCGAGGGCGGGAGAGAGGGATGAATCGTAGCGGTAGGTTTGCGGCGGTTTCTTCTTTTTGAACTGCGCCTGAGTCCCCACCTCGGGGCGCATCGGGCTGTCAAATTTGGGATCGAGATAGCGATAATTCTCGGCAACCCGCGATTCGCCTTCCGGCTTCGACCCCGCAACCCGCGAATACTTGGTCGTACGCCTCTTTGCAGTCATGGCCTATAAGAAACAGACTCCCCCCTGCTTGTCAAGCTCTCACCACAATACGCTACGACCCAGACACTGGAAGTGCTCCATAATTCCGTGGCACGCGCCGGCTGCGTCTCTTCGTCCAACTCCGTCGGAACATACAATGCCTTGCGTTAGGGAATTGTCATCGCTCATGAACACTCTGACGCGCCTGGCTGATTTGGTGCTTAGCCGATCCGTCGAATTGCTTATAATATGCTGTGCGGCTGCCCACAGAGTTGCGTTCATTTAATAGTCAGAGACTTCGATGCGAAGGTTTCCTGGAGGCACGGAGTTCGGCATGATTACCAGCTTGGGTGTCAAAAACTTCAAAAGCCTCAAAGATGTTTCTCTGAAGTTGGGACCTCGAACGGTTTTTGTGGGCCCCAACATGGGAGGCAAGAGCAACCTCATATCCGTGTTCCGGTTTCTGAATCAACTTGTCCTGGGGGCGCCCGGAGTTCATGGCCTTGCCCACGCGGTTAACAACCAGGGTGGATTCGCGGAAATGGCCTGGCGAGGCGCCGACTTAAACACGGTGGCTTTCGAGATAGAAGGAGTCCTGAAAGGACCCGCGGAAGCAATTCCTTGGCATTACTCCCTTGATTTACTGGGGGACCGGGCCAGAGGGCTTGTCACAATTCAAGAAGAACGGCTTTCGGGGAAATTCGGCGATTCTGAAGTCGCGCTGCTCGAAACCGACCATCGAACCGGTCGACGTGTCATTCGCCGCGCTTCGGGCGATACAGTCACGGAGATTGACGACGTCAGACGATCCGGTCTCGAATTTGAGCTGCCTGACTGGGAAGGAAACATACTCAAGCACGCTTTCGCGACTTTTCAGTTCTTCACTCTCGTTCCTCACGTCATGAAACAGGTAAATCCATCCTCTGCCCCGTCCTTCTTGACCGAAACGGGCAACAACCTCTCATCATGGCTGATGATGCTGCAGACCCGCTACGATCAGGAGTATGCGAGGATAACCAGCGCGCTGAAGGATGTATTCCCTGAATTCTTGAATCTGTATACCTGGCCTACACCTCAAGCCACGGTCTTTTTGGCCTCAGCCGAGAGGAATCTCAAATCGCCCGTCCCGGTCTGGCAGATGTCTGATGGCGAACTTTGCTTCATCGCTCTGCTTTCACTGCTGTTTGCTCCGGAAGAATTCGGGGCGCCGCTTTACTGCATAGAAGAGCCTGAGAACCACTTGCACCCGCGGATGCTGAAGGTTCTGGTTGAGCTGCACGACCAGAGGCAGCGCGAGTTGGATAGTCAGGTCGCGCAGCTTCTGGCTACCACCCATTCCCCGATATTCGTCGATCAGCTGAATATCGCGGATGTTGTCGTGGTCTTCAAGCGCGACGGCGCCACACACTGTGTTCGGCCGAGTGACAAGCCACATCTCCGGGAGATCCTGGCGAGCGAGGAGATGGGCCTCGGCGACTTGATTTACTCCGGAGCGCTGGCCGATGAGTGATCGGTCCTACGGGCTTATCACCGAGGGCGACAAGGACATCGCAGTTTATCAGGAATTGATTGCTAAGATCTGTGACTTTGGCCTGAATGTTGTGTCCCAGAATGCAGGCGGAAGAGAGAAGTTGTTTCAGAATTTGTCCGGCTTCCTCAGAAAATTCTAACATGCCGGCCCTGTCGGTGATGCCGTCGATAAGGCCCTGGTTGTCCGCGACGCAGATGGGAAAGATGCGCGGATTATCGAGGAAAAACTCAGGGGCCGGATCAGCAATCGCAGTTTTAGGTTTGCCCTTGGAATTGGTATTCACATTGTGGTCCAGGAGATGGATACGTGGCTGCTCGCAGACACAGACGCAATCAATAGGGTTGCTGCATCGCGCGGAGGTCGGTCGGTCCAGCCGATTCGTGATCCGCTGGAGCAGATCCAGGATCCCAAGGCTACTCTTCAAACGCTGTTGAGCGAGGCGCGTCTCAATTACACACCGGAAGTCTGCCGCCTCATTGCCGCGGAGACGGATCTCGCGATCTTGCGAAAGCGCTGTCGCTCGTTCGGGGAGTTCGAAAAGAAAGTGCTGGACCCCTAACAGTCCTGAGATCAATTCACCGGGCTGGTTCTGGAATCGGCAAGTCAGGATTCCGATCCACGAACCAAAGGTTCATGCGCTGACCTTACGCAGAAAAGAGTCTGTGTACTTCACCGTGACCGACGACTTTGGTGAGGATGGCATTGTCGTTTCTCTCCCGTCGAAGTCGGCCGGCAATGATCGCCGGATGAATCCTCAGGCGCTGCGCACGATCACCTGGAAATTCGAGCCAGTCCCCGTTTTTCTGCTACTGCAATTTGAACACCCTGAGAGCGTTTTCGTGCAGGAGGGCGCGGGCATATTTCAGCGCCTCGGCCTCGCTCCAGTAGCCTGACTCGACTTTGTCCGCAAGCACTCTCGACACCACCTCGCGGCACAGCATCGCGTGAGCATAAGCGCCTTCAGGAATCTGGTAGTCGCCGCCGAAGCCCATTATCTTGTCCGAAGGAACGGTCTCGATGGCCTCGTCCAGGAAGCGGGCGGCGAACGCCGGCGAAATGATGTAAGTCCAACACATGTCGAAGGTCACGTTCGGCAGGTTTTTCGCCATCGCCAGCAGCTCTCCTCCGTAAGGGTAGCCGCCGTGCATGAGGACGAAGCGCGTGTTCCTGTGCCGCATGATGAACGGGATCAGGTGGGATGGGTTCGCCTGCGCCAGGTTTCGCCACGTGTCATAAAAGAAACCGGTGTGGATCTGCAGCGGCAGGTCGTAGCGCGCGCAGTTGTCGGCGATCCTGCCGAACATGTAATCCTGGAGCAGCTTGTTCTGGCTCCAGTCCGGCCGTCCGGTCTTTCCCTTTC
>DASQID010000826.1:0-6443 GCA_035631775.1 Acidobacteriota bacterium | reverse complement strand
CGACCAGCGTGATCTTCACGATCGACTTGATGCTCTTGAAGCCATATTTCCAGGGGATGACCATGCGAACGGGTGCGCCGTCCTGCGGAGGCAGCGCCTCCCCGTACATTCCCACGCACAGGGTAGCCAGCGGGTTCATGGCTTCGTCCAGGCGCAATCCTTCGACGTAGGGAAATGAGATTCCGGCGAAGCGCGCCTGCGGCATCTGCCTGGGATCATAAAAACTCTGGAAGGCGACGAATTTGGCCTTCGGAGTCGGCTCCGCCTTTTTTAGCAGCACGCTCAGAGGATAACCGATCCAGGGCACAACGATGGACCAGGCCTCTACACACCGATGGCGATAGATACGCTCTTCGAGGGGAGCAAGCCTCGTGATTGAGTCCATGTCCAATCGCTGCGGTTTGTTGACGAGGCCTTCAACGGAGACCGTCCAGGGAGAGGTCTTGAAATCCTTCGCCTTCTCCGCAGGGTCGGTTTTGTTTGTCCCAAACTCATAGAAGTTGTTGTAGTGGGTCACATCGTTGTAAGGAGTCTGCGCCTCGTTCGTGCTGAGCGGGCTCTTCACCAAGCCGGTCAGCTTTGTTCCGGCCATGGCTATGACGCGCGGCGAAATCATGTCGAGTAACCCGCGGACCGTGCCCGCCGCCGCGCTGGAGAGGAGCGAACGCTTGAGAAATTTACGCCGGTTCAGGTAGACGCTTTTGGGTGTGATTTCGGAATAGGGAATGTCAGAAGCCGTCCGGATAAGCATGGGCACCTCCACGCGCCAAAATGCCAATCAGTGCGCGATTTATTCCCGGACAGGAGTTTTTATTTCGGCTTGTCGGGAGGCATTCGGCAAGATCAGGCGAATCAAGCAGTCAAGCCTGAGGCCGCGGGCGGCGTGCAGTTGAGTGTCTGATCTTTTCCCATTCCGTAAGTGAAACTACGCCTATATCGGCTGCAGGTTGACCGTCGAGCTTGGCGATCAACTCCAGCAGATGCCCATCAGCGTCGTTGAAGTAGATTGAAGCGGCAGGCATCCAGCCGAACACGCTTGGCTCATCGGTGACTTGGTCAAAAAAGTCCCTGAGCTCGATCCCATGCTTTTTGAGTCGATCGATTGCAGCCGGGAGATCTTCGAAACTCACCTCGATTGCGAGATGCTGCGGTCGGATCAGATTCCCCGTGCCGGAGGGGACCCAAGGGGGCGCTTCCCAAACTCCCAGCATCGTCGTGCGGTTCGTTCCGATCCAATAAAACGCCGCTCGGCGTTTCGCTTCCTTCAAGCCAAGTTCAAGGCCGAGAACTTCTCCATAGAATTTCATTGCTATTTCGAGGTTCGCAACATGGAGATGCGTTTCGAAGAGGCCGTGGAACAATGCTGCCGGCGATTCGTTCGTGCGAGACCTGCCTGAGAAAACCGTGCACGGTGCCTGACGACCAAGCTCAGGCACAGGCGCGGAAAGTGACGCAGAGAGCATGTCACCATCTCAAATGAAGATAGTGTATAAAACGCCGATAAGAAACAAGACAGTCGCCGCATGCAATGAACGGCTGCGTTTCGCCCGTGCATTTCCGCGTGCATCCCATGTAGTGTAAGGCCGACACACGCATCGCTTCTCGGCAAGTGTCAGGCCTGGCCGTTTTTGAGATCCCGACGAAAGGCTACGCCGATATAGATCGGGAAGGAGACTGTTAGCATCCATTCTGCCGAAATGGAATGTTAGAATTAGTTAATTTCCCTGGAGCCGGATAACATGGATCTTCAAAATCACCCTACCGTCAAGCGTCACCGGCAACATGCCCTACAGCAGGTACAAACCTTACCTGAGCGCGTCGACAGGGATTGGGTCAAGCAGATCGTTCGAGAGGCTGGTGCCGATGATGTCGGCGTGGCGCCTATATCCAGTCCTACATTCGATGCCTATCGCAATAACATGCTGACCCTGCTGCCGGAGGCGAAGACGTGCATCAGCGTGATCTGCCGCATGAATCCGGTCAACGTCCGCAGTCCGCACAGGCAACTGTATGAGCTTGAGTACCACCACTCCTACAAGGAGGTCGACCACGTGGCGCGGAGCGCCGCGCTGAAGTTCCTCGACCACGGCCTTGTTGCGGTTGATGCCTGCAGCAGCTATCCGATGAATATGGAGAACTGGCCCGGCAATGGAATGTGGTATGTCGCGCATAAGCCCGTGGCGGAAGCTTCCGGTCGCGGCCGTATGGGGCTCAATCACCTGGTGGTTCACAACCAGTACGGCTCATTCATTGCCTTGGCGTCAATATTGATCGATCGCGAACTGACCTCATACGATCAGCCGATCGATTTCGATCCCTGCCTGCGCTGCATGCTGTGTGTCACATCCTGCCCGGTCGGCGCCCTGAATGCCGATGGCCACTTTAACTCGATTGCCTGTACGACGCACAGCTACCGCCTCAAATACGGCGGCTTTACCGACTGGGTCGAAAACGTGGTCAGGAGTGAAGACATTCTCGATTACCGCCGCCGCGTCTCGGACCAGGAAACCGTGCTGACCTGGCAGGCGCTCGCCGTCGGCACCAGTTTCATGTGCTCGAACTGCATGGCCGTCTGCCCCGGGGGCGAAGACATCGTCGGACCCTATGCCGACGATCCCAAGCTCTATCGGGAGACAGTCGCAAAGCGCTTGCAGGACAGGAAGGAAACTGTCTATATCGTGAAGGGAGCGGACCCCGACGGGTACGTCCAGAAACGCTTCCCGCACAAGACGGTCAAGTACGTATCCAACGGTGTGCGCGCGCAGACCGCCGAGAGCTTCTTCGACAGCCTTCACATCATGTTCCAGCGCGAACGGTCCAAGGGACTCGACGCCACGTATCACTTCTGCCTGACCGGAGAGGAAAGCCTGGAGCGAACGGTCCGTATCTCCGACAGGAAAATAGAGGTGACACAGGGACTTGTGGGGAAAGCAGACGTCCGAATTTCGGCAGACAGCCGGACGTGGCTTCAAATGTCCGCCAAGGAGCGAGGCCCTCTGGGAGCAATCCTGAGCGGCAAACTGTGGATAAAGGGTCCGCTCTCCGTGTTCAAGGCCCTCCTGCGTTGCTTCCCGTCGTAGCTTCCGATCAGGGAGTGCTGCAGATCTTCCAATCGAGAACTCTGCCGACGATGAGGGTGGGCCACGGGACTTGCGAATCGTCACGGCGCCGGAAGTATACCGTTCGCAGGCCGAAATAAGGGACACCCTCGCGCTCCCGATAGTGGTTTACGACCTGCGTGACCTTTGCCCAGGGGCCGACGGCTTCGAGCGTGCAGTCATGCCGGCACAGCAGATGGGTCTCCGGGTCGAAGCGGAATCGCTGGACAGGGGAGTGCGTCGGCAAGTCGGGCGAGAAGTGCGCCTCCAGAACGCCCTCGGTTACCTCCTTCCATTGAATATCGGATCTGATCAACTGCCGCGGAAATGTGAAATAGTTCCACATCGCATGGCCGGCGAAATAAGCAAGGTCAAGGCTGTCCCAGTAGAAGATCCTCCGTCCGCCGGGAAAGTATTTCCCGGCATTTTCCCTCCTGGCGACCACACGCCCGGAGGGATCTTCAAGAATGGCGTTCTTACCGTCGAGGATGCCGATAAGGCCTGTCCGATCTACCGGATCCAGTCGCACATGCGGGGCATGCAGGTCGATCCTGAGTCTAGTACTGGGTACGGGGCGACGCATCTTCAGCCACCAGGCGAGTCCGGTCACCGAGACGACGGCCTCGATATGGCTTGCGCTCAACCAAAGATCCGCCCCGCCGTAGGCCTCCATGGCACGGGCGGCGGTAGGACACAAGGACGTGGACAGCGATGCTGCGTTGTAGGTGGGCATCCCATTCCTCCGTTTGCTAAAGCAACTCGTTATTCTCTCATGCAAATCCTGGCGCGGCGTACCGATCTTATAACGAAAAAAGCAGATGGGAGGCCATAATCGTTACCTCACAGCAGTTGGTTCGCCGGCCAATAGACATGAAGAAAGGGACTTTTCGGAATCAGAGCTTTATGTCGACTTGCCGATCTGATCCGGCTGCAGTCCCGATTGTAAGCCAAAAGGAGACAGATCATTGGTCGATACACCCTTCGCCTGGAACTCGATCGCAAGTCTCCTACTGATTGCTCTCCGCGGCTGATTCAATCTTCAGTGAGCCCTTTTTTTCGTCCTTTGCGCATGTAGTGGCAAACATCGGGTGCAAACCATCCAAAGGAGGAGTTGGAATGAAACACAACTTTACGTATGAGTCGGCCCTCTCAGCCGCCGAAAAGATCAACTGGAAGGTCGAGGACCTCATCGGGGGTGACAAGCAACTTGATTTCGCCAAGCCGTTCCTGCCGGAATCACTCGCACGGACTGAAGGATTATCCTTCTCAATGTGCAGCGGCAGGGCATTCGCTGGACCTATCTCGGCTCCGGTATGAGTCACCCGAATTTCCTGGCAACCCTAGATGATCTCCGGCCCGCTGCCAAGGAGAAGGTACAGGAGATATCGGCAGCATTCAGTTGACCCGCGATTCAAACAGTCGGTCGCTCAATGCTGGTCACAGAATCACGACGTTCTTTGAGTTCACGCCTATCTCCCTTTCGATTCGCTCGGTGCGTGCGAGTCAGGGAATTCAAGACCTAGCCGATGGAGTCTCTACGCCAACCATCGTATTTGCGGACCGTGTCTCTCGCATCCTGGCTGCAACCTGCAGGCCGGAAATGAGGGTCAACGCCGCCACAACCTGGATAGCGGCACGCATTCCCAGCATGTCGGCCACGATGCCCGATATCAGTGCGCCGACGGCGTATCCCAGGTCGCGCCAGAATCGATAGACACCCATGGTGGTCGCTCGCCATTCCGGGTGGGCAACATCACTTATTGCAGCGAGCAGGGTAGGGTACACCATCGCCGTGCCGATTCCCTGCATAAGCGCACCAAGCATCCAGGCAGAATAGACGGGGACCTGGACTGTCAGCCATATCCCTCCGGCCTGTACGATCATTCCGCCCGCGATCAGCCGCTTTCGGCCCCAGCGGTCGCTCAAAGGGCCGGTAAACACCTGCAGCATTCCCCAGGCAGCGGGATAAACTGCCTTGATTGTGCCGATGGCTGCGACTCCAAGTCCAAAGCTGGAGAAGAACAGTGGATAGATACCCCAGGACATTCCGTCGTTGAGATTATTTACCAGTCCGGCTTGGCTGCACGAGAACAGGTCGCGGTCTTTCCATGAGGCCAGCGCGAATATCTCCCGCAGAGTCGGGCGACGTTGGGGAATGGCGGAATTGTTGCTGCCGGTCTCCACCGACACTGGCGCAGGGTGGTGCAGCTTCGCTTCCAGCCTGGTGTGGTGGATGCTTTCCCTGGCGAGGAAGACCGAGAGTAGAAATCCGGCGACGGCTACTGCGATGCCCAAGTAGAACGGCTGCGGACGCAGGGAATACACCGACGCGATATATCCCGTGATCCACGCCGTAAATCCGACAGCAAGATACCCGGCGAACTCGTTAAGCCCGAGCGCCAGGCCTCTTCGTTTCGGACCGACCAGGTCTACCTTCATGATCACGGTCATTGACCAGCATAGCGCCTGGTTCATGCCCAGCAACACGTTGGCGATGTCGAACCAGAACCAGCGGTTGGCAAATATGATGATGAACGGAACCGGAAGACCGATCAGCCAGCCGAGCACCAGCACCTTCTTGCGGCCGACGGTTTCGGAAACACGAGCAGCGAACAAATTGCAGATGGCCTTCGTGACGCCGAAGCTTACGATGAAGGAAACGATTGCGGTTTTGGAGACAAGGCCGAACTCCTTTTCTCCGATCAGGGGAACAACGGTCCTTTCCAGCCCGACCATCATTCCGACGAAGACGTTGATCAGAACGAGAAGGGAAAACTGTCCCAGATTCTCGGTCAAGCCAAGACGGATGCCTCCACTTCCGTCATCCATGATGAAGTCGCGCCTCAGCCGAAGAGGATCTGTAGAACACCAGCCTGGATTCCTGTTGTCAACGTCATTTCTCCGCGCGACCCAGATTGATGGCTCGATTTGTTGCGGCGTTGGGGGGCGGGGTCGGAATGTCCCGTGTCATATAGCGAATAAACTCGCCCTCATCATCGATCTGAAAACCCTTGTTGAAACGGCGCTCAAAACCAATCGTAGACATCGGTTTCCCGCTCAGCGACCTGCCGCACACAGAACCCGAAAAGGCGCCGGGCATGACCTCGATGTGGTCTGAAAGCCTTTTCAGCTTCTTTACGGTTTCGAAAAGCGCGCGGGCTCCATCTTTTGCGGTGGACGCGAGTTCCGTCCGTCCCAAATCTCCGACCATCAGAGTGTGTCCGCTGAGGAGGAACCAGGGAGCCGGCCCACGCGTTTTGTCCGTCACGAGCAAGGAGATGTGTTCCGGCGTGTGGCCGGGAGTGTGAAGGACTTGGATCTGGACGTTCCCCAAGTCGAGAACTT
>DASQID010000825.1:0-7378 GCA_035631775.1 Acidobacteriota bacterium | reverse complement strand
GCCGGAGGCTGCGACCGGGGGATCTGATGACCCCCCGCACATGAACCCTGTCCGTACCAAAAGACTGAGTACAGGCAAACTAATCAGTAAATTTGGCCATTGCTCAAGGTAAATAAGTGTAGCTTTGCGGAAAGACAGCCGATTTAGGATATGCCGGGGTTTAAGTACCCCGGTTCCGGATTAAATTCAATCACTGGCACCGCCGAACCACGATACCGCTCTTAATCTCCGCCATTGATTCGATCTATAACCAAAGAGGTCAGGAGAGTCCTATGAAAAGCGCCGAATCAGGGTCGTCAGGAACGGCCAGTGCTGTCTTTGTCAGATCGATCTTGATTTTGTTTTCATTGGCTGGCTTCTACGTGTCTGCGCAAACTCGTGCGGTCAACATCTCATGGCCCCCCATCACGGACGCTCAACGCAACCTCAAGGCGCCGGTGGTTGAGAAAGATGCGGGCGTCGAAGCAATTTTCTGGCGCGTCCATGTGGTGGACGAAGTCTTGGGTCGGGACCTCCAGAGGGTGTTGTATCACTACGTGCGACTAAAGGTGTTCAATGAGAAGGGGAAAGACAAGGCGGCATCGATTGACATCCCTTTCGGCGAAAAGACATCGATCATGGACCTGAGTGGGAGAACGGTAAAGGGAGACGGAACCGTGCTCGATCTGAAAAAGGACAGCATCTTTGAGCGCGACCTTGTCAAAGGGCCGGGAAGGCGGAGTCGGGTCAAGTCGTTTGCAATGCCCGGCGTCGAGCCCGGCGCCATCGTCGAGTACCGCTGGAGGGAGATCCGTCATGATCCATCTACGTTTTACATCCGTCTGCAGTTCCAGCGAGAATTCCCGGTTCAGAAAGTCAGCTATTTCTTGAAGCCGCTTTCACGCGAGATTACAAGCTACAGGATGAACGTCTGGCCCTTTAACTGCAGTCCGACCAGCCTGAAGTTAGAGGACGACGGCTTCAACTCCACGACACTTGAAAATGTTCCCGGATTCCGCGAGGAGCCGATGATGCCGGGGGAACCGAACGTCAGACCCTGGGCTCTCGTTTTTTATGCTGATGGTAAGCGGCGAGAGCCTGACAAATACTGGAACGATATTGGCAAGGAGGTTTACAGGGACATACAACCTGCCTTGAAGACAAACGATGAGATAAAGCGTGCGGCGGCCCAAGCGATACTGGGGGCAACGAAAGACGAGGATAAGGTTCTGGCCCTTATCCGCTATTTGCGCAAGAACCTGCGTGATCTATTCGGTCCGCAAGTGACGGAGGCGGAACGCGCAAAGCTGCTCAAGCAGATGCCCGAACACCGGATGCGAACATCGGCCGAAGTATTCAAGAGCGGCGTGGGAACCGCCGACGAACTTAATACGCTATTCGCCGCTATGGCATCCCAGGTAGGTCTCGACGCCCGGCCGGCGCTGATTGGCGATCGCGAGGACGTTATCTTCACCCCGGAGATGGCAGAGCGATATTTCCTGAGCAGCATCGACATGGCCGTCAACATCGACGGGAAATGGAGGCTGTATGATGTCAGTGCGCGCCTTCTGCCGTCGAACATGCTTTCCTGGCGCGAGCAGGGAATGAGCGCGTTGGTCAGCGATCAGAAAAAACCGGTATTTGTGGAGTCGCCCAGCTCGCCGCCCGAGGCATCAGCCAGGATCCGCAGTGCGAAGTTCTTCCTGTCGGAGGATGGCTCTGTCGAGGGCGACGTCGATCAAGAATACACCGGCCTGATGGCCCTTGAACACCGGAGCGAGATGCGTGGCGATACCGAAGCGCGCAGGATCGAGCACCTGAAGGAGGAGATTACCAAGATCTACGCGGATTCCGACGTTTCCGCGATCCGCATAGACAACGCCGAGGATCCGGAAGTTCCCCTCAAGATCCATTATCACATCAAGGTTCGCGCATATGCCGCGCGCACGGGGAAGAGACTTCTGATCCAGCCATTGTTTTTCCAGCATGGTGTTGCACCGCTGTTTGCCTCCGCCGAGCGCAAGTATGCGGTCAGCTTCCCCTATGCCTGGATGGAACAGGACGAAGTCTCGATAATCGTCCCTGAGGACTTCATCCTCGACAACGCCGAGAATCCGGGTTCCATACAGTTTGGGCCGCCGGGATCCTACCAGCTCGAGATGAAGGCTCGAAATGGGCGCGAGTTTTACTGTTCACGCGTACTGACTTTTGGCAACAAGGGGTTGCTTCATTTCGCTGTCGCGGGCTATGCACAGATCAAGGCGCTCTTCGACGAGATCCATCGCCGCGACAACCACACCATTGCTCTGCGGCAGGGAGGAGCGAAATGAGATACCTGCTCGCCTTCCTTCTCGCCGGCGGCCTGGGATTTGCCAAGGACCTGCCGCAGTGGGTGCTCGACGCGGCGCATCAATCCGCCAAATCGGAATATCCCGTCAAAGTGGCCGCGCTTGCACTGCTTCAGGAAGAGTCGCTGGCGGTCGATTCAGGCGGCAAGCGGACCATGCGCGAACGCGGTGTGATCCGGATCCTCCAGCCCAGCCGCAGCAAGTTGATGGCATTTCGCTCCTACAACACCAAAACGGGCCGTATCCGCGATTTTCGCGGATGGATGCTGTATCCATCCGGAAGGGAATTCGAGCTTCCGAAGAACCGTATTCTCGACATCGCGCTGTCGGAAAACTACACCTACGATGAAGGCCGAGCCAAGGTGATCGAATGCGATGCCGACCCTCCTGCCGGAACAGTATTTGCCTACGAAGTCACCGAGGAAGAGGATACGATCTTTACCACATACCAGTACAGCTTTCAGGAAGCCAGTCCGGTACTGATATCCAGGTTCGTCCTATCGCTTCCCGCGGGATGGGAGGCGAATGGATCCATCATTAACCATGATGCGGTGAAGCCCCAAATCGATGGCAACACCTATACGTGGGAGCTTCGTGATCTGCCTTGGATCGGAGACGAGGAGTTCAGTCCCGACTTCCACGCGCTGGCGCCGCGACTTGGCCTGACCTATTATCCGTCGGCCGGGTCCATGCCATCCCTGAGGCCGTTGCGCGATTGGCCGTCGGTTTCCGCTTGGATGTCCGGCTTTGTGGATCAGCCTGCGGAACCCACGGCCGCCACCCGCTCGAAATCCGCGGAGTTGACTCGCTCTGCTGAAACTGAACTGGACAAGATCCGCGCGATTGCCAGGTATGCCCAGCAGACGAATTACGTCTCTGTTCAGATGAATATCACGCGTGGCGGCGGCTACACGCCGCACGCCGCGGACCAGGTGCTCTCCCGGAACTATGGCGACTGCAAGGACAAGGCAGCGCTGATGCGGGCCCTGCTCAAAAGCGCCGGGATCGATTCCTATGCCGTGGCGATCTACTCCGGTGATCGAGGGTATGTCCGTCCTGAATGGCCTTCCGCCATGCAGTTTAATCACGCAATCGTTGCCATCAAGGTTTCACCGGAGACTAGGAGTCCGATGGTCATCGAGCATCCCCGTCTCGGCCGGCTGCTGCTTTTCGATCCCACCGATGCAGACACCCCGCCCGGCGATCTCGATGAGGATGAGCAGGACAGTCAGGCGCTCGTGATCGCGGGGAGTCAAGGCGACCTTATCAGGATGCCGCTTCTGCCAGCTGCTGCAAACCGCTCAGAGCGGCTGGTGGATGCACAACTGGATCGCCAGGGACCGCTCTCGGCGCACATGCTGACCCAGTACTACGGACAGTCGGCTTCGTCGATTCGCTCGGTGACGCGGGACAAGGGTCTCGACGAGCTGAAGCGTCGCCTCGAACGCTCCTTCGCGGGGCGCCTGGGAGGGGTGAAACTCGACAAGGTTGCTCCCAAGGATCATGTCTTGGAAGGCCGGCTGGATCTGGAGGTTGACTTCGGCGCGGCCAAGTTCGGTCAGCTCTTGCAGGACCGGTTGTTGATCATCAAGCCCGGATCGCTGGTACCGGGCCCTGAATACAGCTTTGCCGGCAAAGAGCGAAGACTGCCGGTCAAGCTGACGGCGAGACAGCGAAAGGACGCAGTGACCCTCAAGTTGCCCGCCGGATTCGACGTTGACGAGATCCCGGACGCCGTGCAGGTGGAAAGCCGATACGGACTCTATCGTGCCAATTGGAAGGCAACGGCCGAAAAAGTGGTGTTCGAGCAATCGCTCGAGGTCAAGGATATCCTGGTGCCTGTTTCGGAATATTCGCGGGTACGAGAGTTCTTCGAGAAGGTCTCGTCGAGCCAGGCTTCCCCCGTGGTACTCCTCAGGAAATAGGCCGTCCCGAGATAGTTTCCCAGACTCACTTCCCGCCTTGGCTGTGGTTTTTTGTAGTGGCACTGCTGAACAAGCTAAAGGGGCTCCCGATGGGGACGATTCCTAAGAACCTTTCCTTCTTGCTTGTGTTTGCGTCATTCTTGTGCGGTCCCGCGATATCCGGCGGGAGATACATGCGGCTCCTCGCCCCAAACGTGGGTTGGGTAGTGGAAGCCAATAGGCTTTATTGGACGACGGACAATGGTATCCACTGGGTAGACATCACACCGAGGACGACTTCAGCTCCGTGGGCGGAGGTAGAGAATGTCGGCGTTTTCTTTCTCGACATCTCCAAGGGCTGGGTGATGCTCAGCCAGTGGGACCAATCCTTGCGCGACTGGCGGCTTGACATCGCGAAGACATCGGACGGTGGCGCAAGCTGGTCGATTGCTCCTTTGAGCTATCCGGATTTGCTGCCAACCTTACAGGATGCCATGGCTGGACCGGCCGGAATCTGCTTCGTGGATCCTCTCCATGGGTGGATTGACATGGCGTTTGCTGGGAATTCAAAGCCGGGCAAGCTACTCGCGACAAAGGACGGAGGCAGAACCTGGACTTGGCTTAGCGCCCCCGTGATTGCGGGAGATATCTACTTTGTTACAACCTTGGATGGGTGGCTGAACGGCGGACCTGACTCCAGCTTGTACGTCACACATGACGGCGGCGAGAGCTGGCGCGACGTTACGTTAGAGCCCCCACCGCAGGTCGGGGCGGCTACCGGCAGCACCTACTATCTGCCTGTTTTTATCGATGCCCAACATGGATTTACAGCGGTCAACTACTCTGGTATTTACGGCACGCCCCCCAAGTTTGTGATCTTTGCCACTGAGGACGGCGGCAAGACGTGGGAGGCTCGAAGAGTTCTAGCGGAAGCCGGGAAACCGTCGATCGGTTCGCAGATTCCGTTTTGCATCACCGATTCCGTGGCCTTCGTGCCAACAGGTGCTGGTGGGCCATCCGCCGCTGTTGTGGGCGTCCCGCTGGGCGGCGAATTCAAGTCAGATCTGGTGGTATCGTCAACCGGGATGCTCGAAATCAGCTTTGCGGACAGAATGCATGGGTGGCTGCTCAAAGCCGATGGCGATCTCCTGTCAACCACCGACGGAGGGTCGACCTGGGTTGTCACGGCACCGCGGACTCAGACCAAGATGGGCAACGGAGGTGAAAGACACGTACCGGCCGACAAGACGGAGGCCAGTGCGGCCGGCTTGCCCTATCAGCGCCAAGACGGACAAGTGCGCCGCGCGGGGTGGAATAGGTTCACTGATCGCAACGGCAAATTCGAATTCGAATATCCGGCATCCTATTTCGTGTGCGAGCAGATCCGTGCAGACGAACCGACAAGCTGGGGGCCGTGGGAATCATGCAGGTCCATGATTCCAATCTGCGGCGTCCCGAAAGATGGCGGCACAGTGCGCGCCTGCGTGGCGCTGCCGAACGCCGACTACAAGGGAACCAATTTCTCGGGCGCCGCGTTTTCCGTGAGCATTCTGGAGACTGGTAAGAGTGAGAGGAAGTGCCTAGGAGGAGACAGAGGTCCTCTCCATTCAGAAGCAATTAACGGCGTCAAATTCGTTGTGTCTTGGGATGCCGGAGCAGCAGCAGGTCATTATATGGAAAGCTACATATACAGGGACTTTCGCGACAACGTGTGCTATGAGCTTGATCTCAACATAGCGTCGGCGAGTATTGGAGCTTTCGATCCCGGGACGGTCAAGGAGTTCGATAGCGGGGAGGTGCGCGAACGCCTCAGGCAAGTGCTTGACACATTCAGGTTCGTGAAATAGCAACAGAGGCCTGGGTGCAGTGCAGGTTGTTGCTTGCGACGGGCCACTAACCGTCGCCACAGGGATGCGTGTGGCGCGTGCTAAGGAAAGGCTTCATCCGGTAGGAGGGTATCGAGGAATGGAAGCGGTGAGCTGGGGAATGATAGGGTGCGGCGACGTCACCGAGGTCAAGAGCGGTCCTGGATTTCAGAAAGCCGACTACTCCACCCTGGTTGCGGTCATGGAGCGCGACGGCACCAAAGCGCGAGATTACGCCCGCCGTCATGGAGTGGCGCGTTCCTATGATCGCGCCGAGGATCTCATCATGGATCCTGGGGTTGATGCGGTGTACATTGCGACGCCGCCGTCCTCGCACTGCGAGTTGGCGCTGCAGGTGGCCACCGCTGGAAAGCCCTGCCTGGTCGAGAAGCCCATGGCCAGGAATCACCGGGAATGCCGCCGGATGGTTGAATACTTCCGGCAAAAGGAGCTTCCGTTGTTTGTGGCCTTCTATCGTCGCGGCCTCCCACGCTTTCTCAAGGTGAGGGACCTTGTGCAGGACGGAGCCATCGGCACGCTCACTTCTGTCCACATCCTGCACTATGATCCGCTGGTGACCGGTGAAGCGGCCTTGGCCTGGCGTTTTAATCCAGAAATTGCCGGCGCCGGATTATTTCTCGACCTCGCCTCGCATGGCCTCGACCTGCTCGATTTCTTTGCCGGCCCCATCCAGTCCGTCCATGGCTTTGCGCGCAACACCGGCGGCAGCTATCGCGCTGAGGATACTACGGCCGCATGCTTTGAATTTGCCTGCGGAGCGGTCGGCACCGGCGTCTGGAACTTCAACTCGGATCATTCCGATAACCGGATTGTCTTAACCGGATCGAAAGGAGAAATCGTCACCCCGGTCTTTGCGGATGGCGATGTCCTCCTGCGACGCAATGGAGTCGAAGAGGTCTTCCCCTTCCGCAATCCGCCGCATGTGCACCAGCCGCTTATCCAAACTGTCGTCAACGATTTGCTCGGCCGCGGGAAGTGCGAATCCACGGGTGAAAGTGCGGCGCGCACCTCGTGGGTTATGGACCGCTGCCTGGAAAGCTATTACGGCTCCCGCGGGCCCGGACGCAAAGCGGATTCGTAGGATGCGGCTAGCACCCGCACTACCTACCTGAAGATTCCTTTCTTCCTACAAACGATTAATTCGATAAAGGTAAACCACCGCCTCTGGCGGTGAGACTCGAAAGGGCTTTGCCGTTCCGGCGTTGGTTGGACAAGATGAGACATGGAAATGCAGGGATCAGCCATAACAGCAAGCCCACGC
>DASQID010000824.1:0-13206 GCA_035631775.1 Acidobacteriota bacterium | reverse complement strand
CACCGCGCTAGGCTGCTGCCCTTGCACGCACCAAATGCATCTGCGGTGTTTCCGGGAATTCGTGGAAGGGTGATATTGCTGTTGTCCCACCGCCCATATTCACTCATAACGCAGCGCGGCGATCGGATCCACCTTCGCTGCCGAGCGAGCGGGTATGTAGCCGGCCAGAAGCACGACGAGAGACAGCAACAGGGAAACACCCACAAATACAACTGGATCGAGAGGGTCGATCCCGAACAACAAATGGGACATCACGCGCGATACAGCGCACGCAGCCGCGAGGCCGACCGCGACACCGACAGATACGATTAGCGTGCCCCGCTTCAGTGCCAACCTGATAATTTCTCGCCTGGACGCACCGAGCGCTGTGCGGATGCCGAACTCGTGTGTTCGCTGCCTGACTGAATAGGCCATGAGTCCATAGACACCAACAACGGTCAACGTCAATGAGAGGAAGCCGAAACCGCCGACCGTAATTGCGATGATTCTTGCCGGGTACTGGGTCAACAGCAGGTGATCTGACAACGTCCTGACCTCAGACACTGGGAGGTTTGGATTGAGCTTTTCCAATTCCCTCGACACGTGGTCCAACTGCTTGCGGGGGTCTCCCACTGTTCGTATATGGAGGGTTGTGAAAGGGGAATACAGCTGGTTGATTGGCCTGTAGAAAAAGGCCTGTGGGGCTTCATTGAGTTGAAAATACTTTCCGTCCTTAGCCACTCCGACAATCCGCAACCTGATTCCGTCTACTGAGAGGCTTCCTCCGATAAGATCCTGGCTCTCCCAGAAGCGCCGGGCCATGGTTTCGTTGATCACGGCGATGGCTTCCGAGCCTCTTCCATCTCTCTCGTCAAATCCGCGCCCCTGAAGGATTGGGATGCCCAAGGTCTCAAAATAGCGAGGTCCGACCCAGTTGTTGTCGATCAATAGGCTCTCGCCGGCACGCGGCACAAATCCGTCCACAGATACCTGTGACGTGTTCCTGGCAAAGCTCAGAGGAGCAAACAGAGCAAGGCTGGCAGACTGAACGCCCGGCGATTGTTCCATGCGCTCCAACAGCTGACGATAGAACGACCACCCTGCCTCCTCCTTGTATCCGACGTAGGAGAGGTTCAGCCCAACTGCAATCCCGTTGCCGGCGCTGAATCCCGGATCCGCTGTAAGTGCATAACGAAGGCTCTTCAGGCATAGTCCTGCGGCCGTCAGAAGAATCAGGGAGAGTGCGACCTGCCCCGTCACCAGGAAGACCTCCGTGGGCATCTTTCGAGACCCCGCAGGCAATGCTCCTCGCTGATCCCTCAAGGCAGTGGGCAAGTCCATCCTGCTGGCCCGCAAAGCGGGCAGTAAGCCAAAGAGGATTCCCGTGAGAACAGAAAGCAACAGTGTGTATCCCAGCACGCGGTAATCCAGTCCGACGTCGAGAGACACAGGCACGGGCGTCGGGGCTTTGACCAGGGCAAAAAACTCTATCACCCACAGCGCAACCAGCAGTCCGGCGGCGCCGGCGATGAACGAAAGCAGGAGACTTTCGGTCAGAAGTTGACGTATCAGGTGCCCACGTCCTGCACCGAGTGCAAGGCGGGTAGCGATTTCCCGGTGACGTCCCGCTCCGTGCGACAGCATCAGATTGGCCACATTCGAACAGGCGATCAACAAAACGATGCCGACAACGCCCATCAACACCTTCAGAAAAGCCGATATTCCTGTGCCCATCTCCTGCACGGCAAAGCGCGTTGCGCTGCCCGAGACGACTGAAAAGGATTTGCCTTTACTCTCTTCGGGGTGTTCCTTCAGCAGGTTGGATGCAAAGACTTCCAGGGCCACCTTTGATTGCTGTATCGGAATCCCATTATTCAATCGGCCCACCATGTCAAGCCAACCGGATCCACGATCACCCAGACTTATGTCGCCCGGCATGCAACGGCCTGCCATCGTCAGCGGAATCCACACGTCGGTGGCAAAAGCCACCATCTCGCTTCGAAAACCGCGGGGGCCCACTCCGATAATCGTGAAGGGATAGCTGTTAACCAGCAGCCTCTTGCCAATGATTCCCGGGTCGGAACCGAATCTTCGCTGCCATAGGTTGTGGCTGATCACGGCTACCGCGTGGGAGCTTCCAACCTTGCCTTCCTCGGCCAGGAACGTGCGACCGGCCGCCGGTGTTACCCCGAGTACTTCGAAATAGTTCGCTGAAACCAGGTTTCCCAGGACAACCTCAGGCTTTCCGCCCAGCTTCACGCTGACGGGCCAATAGGTTCGGGCCAAGACCCCGGAGAAAGCCTTGCACCGGTCTCGCAGGTCTTCAAAGTCTGGATAGGAAGAACGACCATACTTCATTCCTTCCCGGCTGGTATAGATCGCGACAAGCCGGTCCGGTTCCTTCAGGGGAAACGGCCGTAGCAGAACGGCATTCACCAAGCTATAGACAGCCGTGTTGGCGCCGATTCCCAGGGCCAGCGAGACTATGGCCGTTGCGGCGAATCCGGGATTGCGGGTCAGAATTCGGAGGCCATACGCAATATCCTGGCGAATTCTATTCATTTGCACCCCCGGAGCCGCCAACCGTTGATTTCCGATCTACTAATCACTTCGCAATTCCCATTCCGTTCTTTTTCTTCCGCGCAATTTGTACAATGATTGGTCTTAAATCGACAAAGGCGAAGAAACCGTCCGGCAATCCTGTCTCATTTTGGGACGCATGAGTCCCAATTTCGAAATGGATTAAACCTGATAGGATAGGGGGGGACAAGGCCGGGACGCCAGTACACAAAGACCTACCGGCGGAGATCCGGGTTCAGAGCCTCCCGGACTGGGGTTGAGATTAAACTGGACGAGACCCAGGCTTCGCAGCGCGTCTGGCTCGGGTATAACGGAACAGAACGCCCTATCTTGGAACCTTGACTCACCGCCACTTGTTTGGATTGCCAACATAACCGGCCAACCCGCCGATTTTTCAAGAATTTAGAGGTGCGGCTAGGGTTGGCCGGTTATTTTCAATATACGTCCAGTGGCGTGCGGGTCGGCCTCATAGCGAAACCACCCTTTGCCAATCGTGATAACACGGCGTTGCTTTGTGCTTTATCGGTGGGCGATTGCCGGCAGAATGCTCAGCCGGAGGGCGATTAATTGCAGCGCCGTGACCAAGAACACAGCGGCCACCGCTGGCCAAGCGCGCACACCGCTTCTCATGCCCAGCGCTCTCACGATTCCCAGCAGCGAAGCCAGGCCGACGATCATGGTCATCGCGATTTCAATCGGCGAGAAGGCTCCGGAGACGATCCGCGCCCAACCGAGCAGGAACAGCCAAATTGCCATCATCAGCAACAGCCAGAAGACAAAGCACGGCAGAGCTGCCCACTTGCTCGAGCCGGAGCGGCGGATGCTAAGCACGATGGCGATCCAGAGCGGAGATGTCTGCACAATGTGCCGAATGACTCCGTGCGACACGGCCCCGACGACGAGCAGGGCAGCAATAATGGCAAGGCAGCAGCCGGTCAAAACGCGGAAATCATTTACCACGGGTCACCTTGCGAAAGCTTTACGCTCTCGCCGGAGCATCGATTGGCAGAATAGACCAAGAGACGTCAGAAAGAAGCCGTTGATCATCGGTTTAAAACGGTGCCAGGGTTCTGCTGATTACACGGGGCAGGCTTCCCTGCTAATATCCAATTCGAAAGCGCTTAGACATCAATCTATTGTGGAGGCCAACAATGGACCCGATCACCCCCGAACCCAGGCAAAATTGCGTGCGCGACATCATGACCCGCGACATAGTCCAGGTGAGGCCAGACACCAGCGTAAGTGACATCGCCCTCCTCATGTCTCAACACCGGATCAGCGGCGTGCCGGTCGTCGACGAGCAGGACCGCGTGCTCGGCGTCGTCACGGAGCTGGACATGGTCGTCCGAAATACCCGCTTCAAGCTGCCTGCCTTCTTCACCCTGTTGAACGCCACGATCTATCTCGAAACCCCGGCCCACATCAAGGAGCGGCTGCGTCACATGCTTGGCCTCACAGCCCGCGAGATCATGTCCGAGAGGGCAATGACCATCACAGCGGGCGCCAGCATCGAGGATTTGGCCGAATTGATGGTGGGACGACGGGCAAACCCGATCCCGGTCGTTGAAAACGGGCGGCTGGCGGGAATCGTCAGCCGCTCCGACATCGTGCGCTGGATGGCCAAAGGCGTCGCTGAATAGGCAGCAAAGACTGATCTGCTGACCGGGCGACCGTCAAATGACATGCCACCGTTTGGTTGATAGTCCAACACAAGCTGCAAATTTTCGATTGGAGCCAGTCACAGGCCGCTGGGACTCAAACCGATCAGGGAAAGGATTATAAGCCGACACGCTCACACGGAATAGGAAATTTCCCCACACCCCTGTCGGTCAAGGGCAAGTCGCTGTCCGCGTCACCGCGGGCCCCATCACACACTTCCGTCGGTGCAAAGCTCATTGTCCCGAAGTCCCGTTGGGAGAAGGAACGCCGTCTCCTTCCGGCAAGGGTGAGTAACGCCTGCCGCGGATTGATCTCTGCGGTTCAAAATATGACATAATGGTAAAGCAACCTCATCCTGCGACTTCGCCTTGAGGATTCACGACGGCGCTCGAATGACATGTCACGACCTGCCAGGAATTGATCCTGTTAATCCAGGCATAGGTATTGAGAAAGACCCCGCCCCACTCCTTGCCCGCTACAAGAGCGTGACACTCCAGGATGCAGTTCGCGATCACGACCTTGTCATACATCCGAAGATGCCATCGGTCGTAACTGTATTTGGCCTGCTCAAACTCTAAGGGCATCAGGCAATCCTGGATGTAGAACTGTTTGTCACCGAGTCGTCCTCTGGGCTGCCACCCCGCAATCAAAAAGTCGTTACCGAGAATACGCTCCAAAGTGGCGCGATCCCGTTGTCCCACGGCATCCATCCACTCGTGCGTAAGCTTAATAATCTCCTGCTCGATCAGGACGCTCTGGTCTGACATAGCACCTACCTCGATGACTTCAAGCGAATTAGAGTCTGCGAAGGAGGACAATTATCGACGTGAAACCGATCACAAAATGTCAATTGTCCCGAAATCGCCTTGTGGGAAATCTGCCGCCACAACAGGATTTGCTCGCCATCTGAGACGGGCGCCAGATGCTACTCGATCTCGCAACAAAAGCGTCGGCGTTTTTGGGCCGTACCCGCTGTGTATCTTGGAACCTGATCTGTAAAGTAACGGGATGACATTTACACAATGGTCCACGGGATTCTGATGCTGGGCAGCCACCCAGATCCATGCTTCGTATCGGTCGGTTGGTTCCGGTTGCGATGCGAAATGGAACTGGAGCAGGCTGCAGCAGTCCTGAGCAAAGGAGCAACCTTCTCCGCTTCCTCCTCTCAAGGCAAGGCTTGGCCGGCTTGGGAGTAGAACCTGAGTACGCCCGACGACGACTGGCCTGCGGATCCGCTGAATAATACGAATTGAGTTGTGTAGCCGCCTCCGCGAACAAAGTGAGGAAAGATGAGTTCGGCGACCGACGCCGGAGTCGCCTCATTCGAAGGCGGTGTCGTGGTGATGAGAAAGTCGTGGCGTTCGTTATAGCGGCCGCGCAACCCGATCACCGAAACTTTCGCTGCCGTCGATTTCGTGGATACTCTCAATACACCTCGAAATGGAGACGGTAGCGATTCAAAGCCGGGAATCTGTTTGAGGAATAGGGCTATCTGGCCTTTTGCCGGCACAGTAGAGGTTCCCACATGGCCGGTTCCGGTGCCTGACAAGGTGCTGAGTTCGAACGTCAGCGGTGCCGGGGATGTGGAAGGATTTGCTACTGCTATGCCGGTCTGAATCGATCCCTCCCCACCCGATGCTTCCACGTACATCCGGAATGCACTCCCGGTGCCTGCTGCGGGAGCGCCGGCCTCCGCGACTGTAACGCCCAGGTTCATGTAAGAGAAAATAGCAAGACCGGACGGCGCTTTGCTGTCCGTCCCCGGCGTTACCAGAACCCATCCGGCGAGAGTTGCGGCAGAAGATCCGGATGTTCTCAGGACACGGGAGCTACGCTGAGGTATGGACCAGTTGAACTTGTGATCGGTCAAGTCGTCGATCGTCACGGTCCCCGGTTCTCCAGTTGCCGCATAGAACTCGGCGGACCCGTTCATCGGTTCATCTGTCGGATTGATCAGGACCAGCTGTGTGAACCAGCCGCCACCGTCTGCGAAATGAGGAAAAACGACGGGATCTGAGGCAGCGCTCGACATCTCCGAAACCGGAAGCGTCGTGAGAAGGAACTCCGAACGTTCGTTTACGTATCCGCGCAACGCAATGACGGAAATTGGCCGAGACGAGCTGAAACTGAACGTGCCATGGATCGGGTTGCCGCCTGCGAAAGGAAGTTCGTGCAGAAAACGCGCAATCTGGCCGCCTGCAGAGACGGTAGTAGTGCCGTGCCCAAAATCGTTTCCGTTCGCGTCCGTGAAGAAGAACGAAACTACGGCGGGATCGCTGTTTGGATTCGCGATGGCAAAGCCCGTGCTCACCGGCCCAGATACTTCCGCATGTGTCCGTCCGCTCCGGATGAGAGGCGAAGCCGGTACTCCGGCCTCCGTGACGAGAGCGCCGTTCTGTCGAAAGCCGAAAATCGCCACACCCGAAGGCGAGGCCTGACCGATATTTGGCTGGATTCGTGCATAGCCGGTAGCCATGGACTCGACTTTAGCCGAAGTCTGCCAGGCTGCGCCTCCCAGCTCTCGAATGGTGTATGCGGGAGAGGAATCCGAGATCTTCATCACAAAGGCGTCGGAATCGTGTTGCGTCTCCTGAAAGGGAAAGACCGCCGGGAAATCGGCTGCCCCGCCTGTCACACCCGTCAAATACACGTTGCGGACGGAGTCCAGCGCGATCCCGTACGACCAGTCATTGCCACTGCCACCCAAAAACGTGGAATACGCAAGTGCCCCGCCGGAGGCTTGGAGCTTCATCAGGAATCCGTCACGCCAGCCCCCCCTGGATTCCTGCATGGCATTAAGAACCGGAAAATCTGCCGACACGGTCGTACCCGTGAGGTAAACGTTCCCGGCAGAGTCTACTGCGATTCCATGCGGAGTGTCATCCGCCGAGCCTCCCAGGTAGGTGGAGTAGACCAGGGATGAACCGGCAGGATTCAATTTCGACAGGAAGATCTTCATGCCAACGGGACTTCCGGCGTACAGCGTCGATGGGTTCGCCGGGTCGACCACCAGTGCCTTGATGTCTCGCTTCGCCATGATGGCACCAACGGATCTCCAGGTCACGCCCACATCCTCGCTCTTATAGACGCCTTCAGACGTGCCGGCATAGATCGTGGACGGGATCGTCGAAGAGAGGGCAAGACATTGAACATATTGTTTCCTAAGCCCCGCGTTGGATGCCGCCCACGTAGTTCCCGCATCGGTGCTTTTCGAGAATCCCTCGTAGGTTCCGGCAAATACGTTGTTGGTGTTCGATGGATCGATGACCAGGACAAGAGGGGACGAATCCAAACTGGATCTGATCCAAGTCTGTCCGCCGTTCGTGGTCTTATAAGTACCGTTCCCTCCCGCATAAACCGTTTCCGGCTGATCGGGATCTATGGCGAGTGCATAAATCCCGTAGGCATCTTCAAGCCCGGTGCCGACGTATGCCCACGTTTCCCCGCCGTTGGCGCTCCTGTAAACGCCGGCACTGTTCGTCCTAGAGGAGTAGTTGCATCCCACATAAATCGTGGACGGATCGGAAGGGCTGACAGCCAGGGCAAGGATGTCTTTATTTTCAAGGCCGCTGTTGACGCTGTTCCAAGTTTCACCGGAGTTGTTGCTTTTGAAAACACCCGCACCGAATACGCCGGCATAGAGCGTGGAAGGATTCTTAGGACCCACTGCCAGGCCATATACGGTTGAAGCCGAGAGACCTATATTAACGGAGCTCCATGTTTGTCCGCCGTTGGTGCTCTTGAAAACCCCCTGAGAAGTGCCCGCATAGATCGTGGACGGGACTGCCGGATCCATCGCCAACGATTTGATCGCGTTCGGGGCGGCGCTATTAGCTACCCAGGAGTCGCCGCCGTTGGCGCTCTTGAAGAAGGTATCCCCGGCGCTCGCCTTCAAAGCGTTGGCCACCGGAAAGTCCGCGGAAAGCGTAATGCCTGCTACGTAAACGCTGCCGGTGTCATCCACAGCCAATGAGGTTCCCGCTTCATTGCCCGAGCCTCCAAGGTAAGTGGAATAGACCATCGAGCCCGTTGCATTGAACTTCGAAACGAACGCGTCGAAATTCTTCAGGGTGGGCTGAAGGGCATTCAGTGTGGGGAAATCGGTCGAGGCCGTGGTGCCGGTCACGTAGGCATTTCCCGCGGAGTCTACCGCAACGTCCTCGGTGTCGTCCGGACCGCTCCCTCCGAGGTAGGTGGAAAAGACGAGCGCAGAGCCGTCGGGGCTTAGCTTGGCCACATAAACGTCGAGCATGCCGCCGAATACGCGCTGGAAGGGATTCACCGTGGGAAAGTCTGTGGACTGTGTCTCTCCAACAATAAAGGCGCTGCCGGAAGAGTCGACGGCGATACTCACGGCATCGTCGCTGCTACTTCCGCCCAGATAGGTCGAGTAGACAAGTGCAGACCCGTCCGGAGCCAGCTTGGATACAAAGGCGTCTTCAGTGCCTCTCAGCATCTTCTGGAGCGGATTCACAGTAGGAAAATTCGTGGACTGTGTTCGCCCCGCGACATAGGCGCTGCCTGAGCCGTCGACGGCAATTCCGAACCCGCGTTCGAGACTGCTGCCTCCAAGATACGTGGAATAAATGAGGGAACCCGAGGGGCTCAGCTTGAGGACAAAGGCATCTATGCACCTCGGGCGCGAATAATCGCCGGGTGGAGGACAGGCAGTGCCCGCGGGAGCGCCTTGCAGTGGGCTCACCATGGGGAAATCGATGGAATCGGTATTGCCTGTCACATAGGCATTGCCTTCGGCATCCACGGCGATGTCCGCCCTTTTGATCTCGCTGCTCGAAGCGCGGTCTTCGTCCCCGCTCCCCCCCAGACAACTCGAGTAGACAAAAACCGGGTCAATGATCAAAGCTGTGGTTTTGTCATACATCCCGATGCGGAACCTCACTTGGTGCCTGCCGGCCAATTCATATCCGCCCGAAATGTCGTGTCGTTTTCCGTCGTCTTCCTGGTAGATCAGCGGTTTACGGAAGCGAACTCCTCTGTCGAAATCATCGATGACAAGATCGCCATTCCCGTCGACCTTGAGTTCATCAGTGCCTTGGAATGCGTAAAGGATCTTTGTAGGATCGGCCCCCGGAGCCACGATGAAGTCGTGCTCCAATTGCCGTTGATTGCCGTAGTAGACAAGATCAATGCCGGGGTAAACATTGCTGTATTTCACTCCTCTATAAGTCGAAATGTTGGAATGCCATTTCCTGGGATCGTTTCCGATGAAGTAGTTCACCTTGCCGGGCAATCCCCCCATCCCCGCTGCCTCCGGGTTTGGATTCGCACCCTCCAGCCTCACCCGGACCATGCTCATCTTCCCGGCACGGGGTGACGGCCCGCGAGTCCTGGCCGTCCGCCCGCGGAATCTTCCGAACGGCGCGCAAAATCCTTCGCCTGCATCGATAGTTCTTTGGTTTTGCAGACGTGCCTGTGGGGATTTTTCCGGCAATACCAGCACCATCTCGGCCGAACTCAAAAGCAGCGTATTTCCCCTCCCTCGAGCCACAAACCTCACATGCTTTTCCGCCTGTCCTTGGTTTGTTTCAAAGCTCAAAGGCAAGGCTTGGATTGTCTCGTCGATGCGGGTCAGTGCGGCAGTATCCGGCATTGAGAGACCACTCTCGCCCGATGGCGCAACGGTAGTTCTTGTCGTGGGATTTAGGAAAGCTGCGAGGAGGCAACAAAAGAGGAGAATAACGCAGCGAAAAGAAGGGGAAATCATGTGCACCTCCAGTTCGCGACCGAAACTGGGAACATAATGGGAGCAGGCACGAGGCATGATTGCCATGCCTGCCCCTCGTTCAGGAAGCGGTGCTCTGGAAAGTCGAGCCGATTATACACCGAAGAGCGCCGGGGGCGTGGCTCAACAAGGCGAGGGCAGCGACAGCATGGGTGAGAGGATCGGTTGCGGATGCATCGTCAGGATGAACGCGGTGCCTTCGTGGTAGGCCACATCGAATTCCTTCGTCCATATGTCAAGGACATCTTCCGGTGCCCGCGGCCGTTGATTCAGTCGTATTTGACACTTGACAGTGGGGCAAACGATTCAAGGGCAGAAGCACCGCATCCGCTATTGTATTCCAATAGGAACCGTGGTATCTCCTCTATAGCCATCCAATAGGAGAGCCATGAGCGATAAAAAGGATGTCTGGCAAGGAACGCTTGCTCTGCTGGTGTTGAGGACGCTCGAAACGATCGGTCCGCTTCACGGATACGGGATTGCCCGCCGCATCGAACAAACGAGCGGCAATTTGTTGTCGATCCAATACGGCACCATCTATCCGGCGCTTCTGAAGTTGGAGCAGGAGGGGTACATCGCCTCGGAGTGGGGCCTCTCGGACAATCATCGCAAGGCGAAATATTACCGGCTGACCCGCGCAGGCCGAAAGCAGGTAGAACGGGAAGCGCAAGACTGGAATCGCATGGCCGCGATCCTCGCGCGCTTCCTGTCGCCCGAGGAGGAGCGCTCATGAGACGAATGCACGCATGGTTCCTGCGTCTGGGAGGGTTTTTCAATAACCACCGTCGGGACCGGGAGTTTGCGGACGAGCTTGAGAGCCACCTCCAAATGCACATCGAAGACAATCTCAGGTCGGGCATGACTGTCGAAGAGGCTCGTCGGGATGCGATCATTAAGCTCGGCGGACTCGATCAGACGAAAGAGATTTACCGAGACCGCCGCAGCCTGCCGCTCCTGGAAGCATTCTGGCAGGATCTACGCTTCGGCCTGAGAGTGTTGCAGAAGAAGCCCGGGTTTACCGTGGCTGCCGTCCTCACGCTTGCACTCGGTATCGGGCTGAACTCCGCGATTTTCAATGCCGTGTACGTGGCATTGCTGAAGCCCCTGCCGTTCAAGGATCCGGATCAACTCGTGTCCATCTGGAAACAGAATCCGACGCGAGGGTGGGGGCGCAATGCAATATCGCAGGCCGAATTCCTCGGGTGGCGCGAACAGAGCCAGGCATTCGAAGGTCTGGCGGCCTTCCACTCGACATCGTGCGTAATCACGGGAGTGGGGGATCCCGCGGAGCTGCCGTGCGAGATTGCCGAGAGCAATCTATTTTCATTGCTTGGCGTGGCGCCGATCCGTGGACGCGCATTCTCGTCGGAAGAGGACACGCGTGGAGCGGCTCCAGCGGCAATTCTGAGCTACGGCTTGTGGCAGGGACGATTCGGAAGAGACGAACGAGTCATCAGCAGGGCGATCGCGGTGAACGGCAGCAACCACACGATCGTGGGCATCATGCCTGCTGGCTTCACTCACCAGTACGCGTCGCCCTATGGCACGGCCCCGCAGATGTGGCTGTCGGGAATTGGCCTGTCTCCTACGAACACCTGGAACGACTATCTGGCCGTCGGACGACTGAAACCAGAGGCAACGCTGAAACACGCGGCGATGGAGATGGACACCGTCTCCCTGCGGCTGGATCAGACATATCCTGAGATCAAGGGCTGGAGGGCGCAGTTGATCAGCCTGCGCGAATTGACTTCGGGAGACGAGCGCCAGGCGCTTCTCCTGCTGCTGGGTGCGGTGACTTTCGTGCTGCTGATCGCGTGCGCCAACGTGGCGAACCTCATGCTCGTGCACGGGGCGGCGCGCAACGGCGAGTTTGCCGTGCGGAAAGCGCTCGGAGCGAGCCAGGGTCATTTGATCCGCCAATTGCTGTCCGAGAGCGTTCTGATCGCTCTGGCCGGCGGAGGACTGGGAGTGTTGCTTGCAGCGTGGGGGACCAGCAGTATCTTGGTGCTTGCCCCGCCCTTCCTCACGCGCTCAGCCCCGGCGCTGACGAGTGGCACCATTGATCCGCGTGTACTCCTATTCACTTTCGCGACGGCGTTGGCAACCAGCATTTTATCCGGCTTGGGGCCGGCCATTCGATGTGCGAGACGCGATGTGAACGAATCTCTCAAGGAAACGGGCCGAAGCTCGCCGGAAAGCGCGCGCAGTGCTCGTTTCCGAAGTGTCCTGGCCACATCCGAGATCGCGTTGGCGATGGTGCTGCTGGCGGGTGCCGGTTTGATGATCCGGACGCTCGCGCAGCTCCGCAGTGTGAACCTTGGCCTCCGTCCCGAAGGCGTCCTGACCCTGCGGGTCCCCTTGTCCGGAGCACGCTACAAAGAACCGAACGTCCAAGTCGAGTTTTGGCGACAAGCGGTTGCATCGGTCGAGGCGCTGCCGGGCGTGGAGTCGGCGAGCGTCGCGCTAGGTCTGCCGATCGACGATTGGGACGGACAGTTCTTTACGACTGTGGAACGGCCGAACCCTCCGGCAGGACAGGTGCCGGATGCCAACTACGTCGTGGTGGGTCCCGACTATTTCCGCACGCTTGAGATCCCCTTGCGCTCCGGACGCTTCTTTACGGAAGACGATGGACCGAATAGAGTTCGCGTGGTGATTGTGAATGAGGAACTTTGTCTCCAACACTGGGCGAGAAAGGATCCACTGGGGAAGATGCTGCGGATGGGCACCGGCGAGAGCAAGGCACCGTGGCTCAAGGTGGTGGGGGTTGTGGGGAACGTCCGGAGTCGTGGGCCAGATACCGAGGTCGGTCCGCAGATTTATGTGCCTTACGGGCAGTATCCGTGGGTGATGATGGGGCCGGAGCACTTGATCGTGCGGGTGAATGCGGCCTTGAATCCAGCGATCCTCGCGGCGGCAGCCGAGCGGGACGTGCACCGCCTGGATCCGGATCAGCCGGTTTCGGACATCAGGCCCTTGGGAGATGTCGCGATCGAGCAAGTCTCACAACAACGGATGGTCATGGCGCTGCTCGGGGCATTCGCGGCACTGGCCTTGATTCTTTCGGCCGTGGGAACTTACAGCGTGCTGGCGTATTCCGTCGCGCAGCGCACGCGCGAATTCGGCTTGCGCATGGCCCTGGGCGCGCAGCCGGGTGATGTGTTGCGCTCGGTTGTGGGCCAGGGAGCGCGACTGGCTGCGTTCGGCGTGGTGGTGGGCCTCGCTGCTGCACTGGCGTTGACTCA
>DASQID010000823.1:0-2598 GCA_035631775.1 Acidobacteriota bacterium | reverse complement strand
TGAGATCCAGTCGCACGCAGGGAAGCCGATACCTGCGGTTACTTAGCGGCTTCGGAGGTCATTTAGGAGTTTCTGCGAACGATTGACACAAGCCGACTTGTCGAGACCCACCGCCGAAAAGCTCCTGACTCTTCAGAGTGGAGCGCAGCGGAGCTCGTCGTATTTTCTATCAAAATGAAGGAGCACCTATTCAACTCCCGCTGACTAGCTCCGCATGCGAAGCATTGTATTTCCCGATGAAACCATTTGGCGTAAAGCAACATCCCTAGCTGGGCAGATAGCTTACATTTCAGCGCGAAGAGACAAATTACCAAGGAGACGATTCCTATGAAACTGACACTGCGCGGCCATTCCGCATTTCGCATCGAGGCGGGCGCGGCCAAGATTTTGATCGATCCGTTTCTGTCCGATAAGCCTTCTTGGGACAACGGATGGAGCAGCTATCTTACAGGCAAGAACTCGATCCAGGGAGGTGAACCATGAAAGCGATTGTGGCGACGGATCAGGCTGCGGGAACGCTGGGGGTAAAGCTGATGGAGCGGCCCGAGCCGCAGGCGGCGATAAACGACGTCGTTGTTCAGATCCATGCGTCGGGATTCACCGGGGATGAGCTGACTTGGCCTTCGACCTGGACCGATCGTGCCGGCCATGACCGGACGCCTTCAATCCCCGGTCACGAACTGGCCGGAGTGGTCACCGCTCTCGGCTACGGCACGACGGGGCTGTCGATCGGACAGCGGGTGTTCGGCCTCACGGACTGGTATCGCGACGGCACGTTGGCGGAGTATGTGGCCGTCGAGGCACGCAACCTCACACCGCTGCCGGGCGATGTTGACTTCACGGTGGGGGCGGCCCTCGTAATGCCGGGCCTGACCGCCTGGCAGGGGCTGTTCGAGCACGGTCGCCTTCGTGCGGGGCAGAGCGTCCTCGTGCACGGTGCGGCCGGCGTAGTCGGTTCGATGGCGAGCCAGCTCGCACGTGCGGCCGGCGCGTACGTCATCGGCACCGGGCGCGCTGCTGCCCGTCAGACGGCTCTCGACTTCGGCGCACAGGAGGTCGTCGATCTCGATAACGACGCCCTGGAAGACGTCGGCAAGGTTGATCTGGTTTTCGATGTCCTCGGCGGGGACATCGCGAAGCGGTCTGCGGGCGTGATTCGCGCCGGAGGAACGCTGGTGACCGTCACTGGGCCGACCGAGGCGCGGCCCTCTGGCGGCCTGACTATCGACTTCGTCGTCGAAGCCGATCGCGCCCAATTGAGGGAGGTCGTGCAGCGGGTCCGGGATGGTCGGCTGCGGACAAACATCGGCAAGGTGGCTGTCCTGGATGATGCCGTTGCCGCTTTTAACCCGACCAAACGGATCAAGGGAAAGACGGTCATCCGCGTTCATCCGTAAGGAGTTGTTTCAGGGGCAGAGCTCGAAGTCAGAGGTTATATCGGAACTACCTTGGAGGAGCCTCCATGGTATCGCCGAGGTAACAAGAACCAAGGGATTTCCGCGCAGCCGTCAGAAGGAGCGCGTGAGGGCGCTCGTCGAGCTCTTCACTGCCCTAGATGATACGGCACAGGTGGTGAGAACCCGATGACTGTAATAGGCGCGCTCTCGTCTTTTCGCGAACTAGGAAAGATGAGTCCTCACAAACGGGCATGGCACCTTTCATGCGACGAGATGCCGGTTGCTGCGAGAAAACGTTGGTGCCATGCCGACTTAACGGTAGCAATCCTGTCCAGTGGGTGCATTGGCGATCTATCACTCGCAGGTTTCAGGGTTCAGAGACCAGGGAACGGAAGTATGGGCTCGCGAGAATACCAATTGACATTTGACCGAAATCCACTACCATATGGTTGTGGATAAATTGGGTACAACGTTTGCGGCTTTGTCTGATCCAACCCGGCGGGCGATGATCGAGCGGCTCTCCCGTGGGCCTGCCTCTGTGCACGGCTTGACGGAACGGTTTGCACTCTCGCAGCAGATGATTTCAAAACATATTGCCTACCTGGTGCGGGCACGGATTGTGATCAAGACGAAGCGTGGACGAGAGAGTATCTGCAGGCTTAGGCCAGAGGCTATAAAGACGGTCAGCGACTGGGCGATTAGCTATCGCCGGTTCTGGGAAGAGAGTTTCGACAAACTGGATGCAGTTGTAAAGCAAATGAAAAAAGCGGAGCTTAGAGATGAGAACAAACACGGTGAATGAGACGGAGCGGATGGTTGTCACCAGAGTTTTTGATGCCCCACGCGAGTTAGTTTGGAAGGCGTGGACAGACCCGAAGTACGTGATGCAGTGGTGGGGGCCGAAGGGCTTTACCGCGCCCGTTTGCCAGATGGATTTTCGCGTTGGGGGGAAATTTCTCTGCTGCATGAGATCTCCGGATGGGCAGGAGTTCTGGAATGCGGTTGAATACCACGAGATTGTTTTGCACCAGAAGATCGTTTCCTTGATGTACTTTTCGGACTCGAAGGGAAACAGGATTGATCCGGCACAGCTAGGAATAGAACATGAAGCCATAGAGGGTGCGTACGACGTGACCATCTTTGAGGATCTAGGAAACGGCCAGACGAAACTCACCTTCATTGGAAATGAACCCATGGAGAG
>DASQID010000822.1:0-4940 GCA_035631775.1 Acidobacteriota bacterium | reverse complement strand
GCAGGGTGGGACGATTTTCGGATTTCTGGACATCTTTTCGGGAGGCAGCCTGCGGCGCTTCAGCATCTTTGCACTCGGGATCATGCCGTACATCACTGCGTCGATCATTCTCCAGTTGGCCACGGTCGTGGTGCCTTACCTCGAGAAGCTGTCCAAGGAGGGTGAGCTGGGGCGGCGCAAGATCACTCAATATACCCGTTACCTGACGGTAGGCCTCACATTATTCCAGGCGTTCATGACCGCCATCGCCCTGGAGCGTTCCGGCGGCGGCACGGGCCCTCAGATCGTCGATGTCCCCGGCTGGCATTTCCGCTTCATGGTTATGATCACGCTGACCACCGGCACGGCATTCATCATGTGGGTCGGCGAACAGATCACCGAACGGGGCATCGGAAACGGCATCAGCTTGATCATATTCGCGGGCATTGTCGTGGGGCTGCCACGCGCCATTCACGAAATCTGGATTTCCCTGCAGCAGCGCACCTGGTCGATTTTCACGGTGATCATCCTGGTAATTGTGATGGTGCTCACCGTGGCGGCCGTGGTCTTCGTCGAACGGGGACAGAGGAAAATACCGGTCCAGTATGCCAAGCGTGTGGTGGGCCGCCGCGTCTACGGAGGCCAGGCGACGCATCTTCCGCTCAGGGTGAATTCCGGCGGCGTCATTCCGGTCATCTTTGCCGCCTCGATTGTGGCGATTCCCTCCACGCTTGGCGCGGTCATGCCGGGCACGTTCATGAAGACCCTGGCCGGCCAGCTGGCGCAAGGAATGCCGCTGTACAACCTGCTGTACATCGTCGGCATCATATTCTTCTGCTTCTTCTATGTAAGCATCATCTTCAACCCCATGGAAGTGGCGGACAATATCCGCAAATACGGCGGCTACATTCCCGGCATCCGGCCGGGGAAGCGAACGGCGGAATTCATAGATCGCATTTTGAGCAGGCTCACCGCTGCCGGAGCCATTTATCTGGTTCTGGTCTGCCTGTTGCCTGAGTTTCTCATCACAGGATTCAAGGTCCAGCCGATCCCGTGGATTGGACCCAAGCTGGACGATTTCCTGGTTTCAGCCGGGATGAGCTGGGTAACCACGGGCCTGGGGGTTACGTTTTACTTTGGCGGGACCTCACTCCTGATTGTCGTAGGTGTCGCAATGGATACGATTCAGCAGATCGAATCCCAGTTGATCATGCGGCACTATGACGGATTCTTAAAGAAGGGCAGAATTCGCGGAAGAAGAGGCTAAGGAATTTACGATTGACGATTTACGATTGACGATTCTGAAAGAGGCTATTCAAATCGTCAATCGTCAATCGTCAATCGTCGCTCGTGAAATATGGAACAAAAACGATTGGCGATCATTTTCTTGGGGCCGCCGGGTGCCGGCAAGGGTACCCAGGCGTGGAGAGTGAGTCAGGATCTTGGCCTTCCAAGCATTTCGACGGGCGACATGTTTCGGGAGGAACTCAAGAATCAGACCGAATTGGGCAAAAAGGCTCAGTCTTACATGGAATCGGGAGGACTGGTCCCGGACGAGGTTGTGGATGCCATGGTGAAATCCAGGTTGTCCCGCCCGGATGTCCAGAGTGGTCTCATTCTCGATGGCTATCCCAGGACACTCCAGCAAGCGAAATTCCTGCAGGAGGTGCTTGCCGGCGAAGGCGCAAGGGTGCTTGTGATCGGGATGCACGTTGAAGATGAAGTCCTGGTAGAAAGACTTGCGGCGCGTTTCACTTGTCCGAAGTGCGGGAAAATGTTCAACGTCAAGTTCAATCCGAGCGAAGCGGGAGACCGCTGTGACGTGTGCGGCACGCCGCTGGTGCTGCGCAAGGATGACTCTCCGGAGGTGGTTCGAGAGCGGCTTGCAGTTTATCGGCGACAGACAAAACCTCTGATCCAGTACTACCAGGACCGTGGTCTGTATGTCGAGGTCGACGGCGACGAATCTGTCGATGCCATTTTCGATAACATCATGAAGATCGTGAGGCAGAAGCAGGAGAATCTTACTCCGGCGGCTCTCCCATAGCGCGTCGGAGTGGAAGCACTATGCCCAAAGAAGACGCAATAGAGGTCGTCGGCACGGTGGTGGAGACACTCCCCAACGCCATGTTCCGGGTTGAGCTGGAGAACAAGCACATGGTTCTGGCTCACATTTCGGGGAAGATGCGGAAGAATTTCATACGCATCCTGCCGGGAGACAAGATCCTGGTTGAGTTATCTCCCTATGATCTAACGCGCGGACGGATAGTGTACCGCTACAAGTGAGCGGGAGCCGCGCCGACAATGCATTCCGCGGCCGGCTGAGGGTTGCGACAGGATGTTGGAGCTATAGTCATGAAAGTAAGGGCATCGGTAAAGAAAATCTGCACTAAGTGCAAGGTGGTTCGACGAAAACGGGTGATCCACATTCAGTGCCCGAATCCAAAGCACAAACAGCGACAAGGATAAGAAAATTGCGGATTGCAGATTGCGGATTTGAAAAGACACGTCATTTTTTCAATCCGCAATCCGAGATTCCTGATGGGGGGATACATTGGCTAGAATCGCGGGCGTCGACTTGCCGCTGAACAAGCGGGTTCAGATCGGCCTGACATATATCTTCGGTATAGGCAAGAGCCGGGCCACCAAAATCTGCCAGGAAGCCGGCATCAACCTCAATACGAAGGTGAAGGATCTCACCGAGGATGAAACGGTGCGCGTGCGCAACATCATTCAGCGCGACGGCATGGTGGAAGGCGACCTGCGCAAGGCGGTTTCCATGGATATCAAGCGGCTCATGGAAATCGGCTGTTACCGTGGCCTGCGACACCGCCGTGGGCTGCCGGTTCGCGGACAGAGAACCCATACCAACGCGCGCACTCGAAAGGGCCCGCGTCGAATCGTCGGCAAAAAATAGCGTCTGGACAGTAGTTCGATTCAGGTGGGAGAAAGTTCCGGACTCAGCAGGAGCCGGGATCAGGAGTTGAGAATGGCGGAAAAACCGAAGAAGACGATCAAAAAGAAAGTCGGTAAGAAGAGGGAGAAAGTCAATATTCCGGCGGGCATCGCCCACATCCTGGCGACCTTCAACAATACCATCATCAGCATCACCGACCTGGAGGGCAACCTGCTCGCCATGTCGAGCGCGGGTGCAGTAGGGTTCAAGGGATCGCGCAAGGGCACGCCGTTCGCCGCCCAACAGGCAGCGTCGGTGGCTGCGAATGCGGCGAGGGATTACGGCATGCGTTCCGTGCAGGTCCACCTGAAGGGACCCGGAGCCGGCCGTGAGTCGGCCATCAGGGCTCTGCAGGCTGCCGGCATCGAGGTGAAATCGATCCGGGATATCACTCCGATTCCGCACAACGGCTGCCGTCCGCCGAAGCGTCGACGGGTTTGAAAAAAGACTGCTGCCAGCTTTTAGCTGTTAGCTCTTAGCTTTTAGATCAGAGCCGAAGGGCGGATTTGGGACTTAAGGAGCCGCAATTCAGAACTGAAAGCTAAGAACCTTGCAAAGGTAGGAAGACACGATTCAGGATCTAAGACTGATTATTAGGAGTCGAGAGCTAATAGCCAATAGCTAAAAGCTAATAGCTAAAAGGAGACCAAATTTGGCTAGATATCGCGAAGCGAAATGCCGGCTCTGCCGTCGAGAGGGCATGAAGCTTTTTCTCAAAGGTGATCGGTGCTTCAAAGACACATGCGCCGTTGAAAAGCGCAACTGGCCGCCGGGGCAGCATGGGCGGGATCACCGCCCCAAGACTGTTGGCTATGGCGTGCAGCTGCGTGAAAAGCAGAAAGTCAAGCGCATCTATCGTGTGCTCGAGAACCAGTTTTCCAACTACTTTGCCAAGGCCGAGAAGAAGAAAGGCATCACCGGAGAAACGCTGTTATTGAGCCTGGAGCGGCGGCTGGACAACGTGGTTTGCCGCCTGGGCTTTGCAGCCTCGCGGGATCAGGCCCGGCAGCTGGTTACTCACGGTCACGTCCTGGTGAACGGGAAAAAGGTGGATATTGCTTCCGCCCAGGTCAATGCTGGGGATGTGATCACCCTCCGCGAAAAGACCAGGAAGATTCAACAGATTCAAGACTCGGTCGCAGGCGTCGGTGGACGTGGCGGCGTTCCAGCCTGGCTGGAACTGGATGCCGAAAACCTCAAAGGCACGGTGGTGTCCCTGCCCAAGCGCGACGACGTTCAGATGCCCATCGACGAACAACTGATCGTCGAGCTGTATTCCAAGTAGCAGATTAAGAGGCAAAAGGGAGAATCTTATGACCAAGGGTTTTCAAAAGCCGAAGAGACTGATCTGTGACCTGGAGACGCTGAGCCCGACTTACGGTCACTTCTTTGCCCAGCCGTTCGAAAGAGGATTCGGCACGACGATCGGCAATGCGCTGCGAAGGGTGCTCCTTTCCTCCATCGAGGGAGCGGCCATCACCGCGGTGAAGATCGAGGGCGTGCTTCACGAGTTCACCCCGATTCCGAACATCACGGAAGACGCCACGAACATCATCATGAACCTGAAGCAGATCCCGATGAAACTCAACGTGGATCATGCCAAGACCATCTACCTCGAATCCGATCAGCCGGGTGAGGTGAAATCGGGTCAGATAACGCCCGACCCGGACATCGAAATTCTCGATCCGAATGTCCACATTGCCACAGTCGGCGAAGGGGGCAGGCTCAAAATCGAAATGCGGATCAAGAACGGGCGTGGATACATCCAGGCTGACGAGAATTTCGAAGAAGACCTGCCCATTGGTTACATCCCTCTCGACAGCGTCCACTCGCCGATCAAGCGTGTCAACTATTCCGTCGAAGCTGCGCGACTCGGACAGACCACCGACTTTGACAAGCTTGTGCTGGATGTTTGGACCAACGGCTGCATTCTTCCGCAGGACGCCATCGCACAGGCTGCCAAGATCGTGAAGGACCACATGTACATCTTCATCAACTTCGAAGA
>DASQID010000821.1:0-6413 GCA_035631775.1 Acidobacteriota bacterium | reverse complement strand
CCTGCGGTGGAAAACCTGCCGAGCGGCAAGGCCACCAAGCCCGGGGACGTGGTCAAGTCTTATCTTGGGAAAACCGTGGAGATCATCAACACAGATGCCGAAGGACGTCTGATACTCGCAGATGCAATCGCATACGCCCGTACCCTCGGCGCCAATCACATCATCGATGTCGCCACGCTTACGGGAGCCTGCGTAATCGCGCTCGGCATGGTCAATGCAGGGATGTTCGGAACCGACGAGAGGACGATGGAGCGCCTTCGCGGAAACTGCGACATCACGGGAGAAAAGCTCTGGCAGCTCCCCCTGGACGACGAGTACCGCAAGGCTATCCGGAGCGAGATTGCAGACATAAAAAATGTCGGAAATCGCTGGGCCGGAGCCATAACGGCCGCCAAGTTTCTGCAGGAGTTCGCCGAAGACACACCTTGGACACACCTGGACATCGCGGGGATGGATTTGGACCACGACGGAAGGCCCTTCGCCTGCAAGGGCGCCACGGGCTTCGGCGTTCGCACTCTCGTCCAACTTCTGCTTTGAGATAGATCCCAACCTGCCGCGATTTGCGGACAACACTTCGCGTCTTCGCGCCTCACGGCTCACGCAATCATAACTTCACATTCTGTCGCCGGGGCGATGGACCGCCACTCATGGGATAACGATAGGCCCCCGCGTTTCCTGCGGCGTGTAGCTGAAACCCACTGATTCCTTATAGGCGACCGTTATGGCTGCGATCGTAACAGGAATCGTGATCAACACCCCGACGCCGAGAAGCATCAAGCCAAGCAGGTTGAGCAAGAGAAGCAGAATCACGAAAACTGTGTATCCCGCCAGATGCTGCGTGGCGAGTCTGCGGCTTGCCTCCATTGCTTCCCAGAATGTCAATTTGCGATCCACGAGATAGAGGTAGGGGAACAGGTAAAAGGCCGTAACGATGAAGACCGGCAGAATACAAAATGCCAGTCCGACGAGGCTGAATATCGTGGAAACGATGAAGATCAGGAAGGTATCTATGAAGAAGCTGAAGCCGCTGAAAAGATCGCTGATATCCATGCGTCCTTCCAGCAGTCGCTGCCGTACAGCAATGAACAATCCCGCAAGGAGAGGACCGGCCACGACAAAACTGCCGACCGTGGCAAGAGCCAGGGCAATGAGTGTTATCAGAATGAAGTTGCCGAGATCTTCCCGAACGATCCCCCATCCCATCCCAATCCAGCGTCCTGGTGTCGCATGAGCAACGCTCGTCATCTTCTTCCTCCTGAACATTCTCCTCAATCGGCAGTACGAGTTTCGCAGGGCGAAAGTTCAGGTTGAGGCCCGTGCCGGAATAAATCTACATCCCAGCGTGACCGCCGGGCGGGCAGATGCAAGGCGCCGCGACGCCGGCGATGTCGGGCTGTGTCGTCGGGAAACTGCAACAAAACAGATACCCGGCGGCCGCACGCCACTTCGGGCTGCGGCCCGAAGGACCAGCAGCGGAATGTGAAGTTACTGTTTCCCGATCGAGGACGCGGACCCGCAAGGATTTTCAGCCGCCACGGATTGGAAGCTTGAATTCGGAATCCGTGTCTGTTCCGGCTAACGACCGTTCGGAATTTACCGCGTACAGGATTAACGGAGACGGATTATGGAGGCGAACCTGATGTGCAGCACTATTCAAGGTCGACTTCATCCGTCTCCTGATCCTCATTTTGTTTGTACATGTACTTGATCACATGCTTGAGAATCAGAAGATTCGGACCTTCCGTCCTGTGGACCTTGATGCAGTTTCTGTCGTACCACTCGATGACTCCGCGGATCTCCTCACCGTCGGTCAGCTTGACGACCATCGGCGTCTTGGCCGCCATCTGCTTGATGTAATAATAATTCTCCGCATTGGTAACGTCCGGCGGCACGCGCTTTCGAGGGGTCGCACCATAGCGAGGCATCTGTTCCCGGTCCTTGATCTCGGACAAGCTCGGACGTATCAGCTTACGATTAACCATGAAGACTTCCTCCCGGGGAGGCTTATATAATAGGGGCAATACCCGATCCTAACCCGCAAACCACGAGAACACCTAAATCTGGAATCCAGGGCGCGATAGGATCGTCCGAAAAGCCGATTTACTTTGCATTCTAGCGGACGTCTCATCCTTTGACAAGAGAAAAATAATCCGCTAAATTTTGATATGCTTGGCACTTATGCGTTGCCAGGCATGATTAACTAAATGTATAGAACCAAGCTGGATAGCAGTATGAATACCGTGGCCAAGATGCTGATTTGCCTCTTCTCGACCGCTACCCCTGGCTGGTGGCTGTTCGCTGCCCAGTCCCAGACGCCTACCCGAAAGCCTGCACTGATCCGGGACACAGAAAAAGCCGAGGAGAAAGAAGAAGCCGATACCAAGCAGCCCAAGGAAGTCAATCCTCTCCTGTCGGAAAAGAACCTTAAGATTGGCGACTTCTATTTCAAGAAGAAGAACTACGCCGCCGCAATCGAGCGCTACAGAGATGCCGTTGAGTATCAACCGGATCACACAGAAGCCTATGAAGCCCTGATCCGCGCCTACGAAAGAAACGGTGATCCGGGAATGGCCGTCGAGGTCTACAAAGATTTCATCAAGAAGAACCCGGATTCCCCCAAAGTCGCCGAATTTCGCGCCAGGCTGGCCAAGCTGACGAAGAGCCCATAATCTCTTTTGCCTTGAAGATTCCTAGCCTGCATTTCTCACCAGGTTTTGTAGCGAGGCGGTGCAGACGACGGCCAGTTGCCAGCGCCATTGTTTTCAAGTGGGTCGGGGCTTCAGCCAGGCTTCAGCCCCGACGCAAAGCAGATTGGCAGAATGCTGACAATCTGATATCGGCCGATTGCTGTCATCGCTGTTACGTGTCCGGGCTGAAATCCCGGCCCCACATGTCATCAGTAGTGGGGGATTCGCTTACGAAAGCTCGTGAGAAATGCGTTCCAGCGATATTTGCGCTTTGATGGTCGGCTTTCAACAAGTCACCGACCGAAGAGCGCCAAGGAACGAAAAAGGCGCTCTCAGAGGGTCAACATCAGGAGAACGCGTAAGGGGAATTTTGTCTACCCGCCAGCCCAAGCGCCATTGCCTCGAGGGCTATCTGCCGATGGACATTTCGCAACAGAGCCGACTTTAGCTCGCCGAGCCACTTGAGAGCCGATGTGACCGCCTCGTGCCCCGTGGCTTCACCGAGCCTGTTGAGGTCCTTGAGCAAATCCAGTTGCCCGATCCGCTCGGGTGCCACCTGAGCAAAATAAACATCCTGCAGAATGGCCGACACGGACTCCAACCAGAGTTGGAACTCCTCTTTTTCTTTGGCGACCACCCCGGCGAGCGCGCTCGCAGTCGCAAAACTTCCCCTGGTCAGAAGCACAGTCACAAAGCGCAAGGCCTGCACGCGAGTCTCCTTGTACTCGTCCGTGTCGAAAGAGAGGGCGGCTCCCAACCGGCCGCCGCTGAAAAGGGCGGCAAGACGGGCCTCCTCGGCCGACCGGCCGGCACGCTGAATCAGATATTGCTCGATCAGTTGCTGAGGAATCCCGCCGAACTGAAGCCTCCGCGACCGCGACCGTATGGTATCGAGGAGAACAAAGGGATTGGTTGTGACCAATATCATGATCGTGCGGCTCGGAGGCTCCTCGAGAGTCTTGAGAAGGCTATTGTGTGCTCCCTGGCTCATTTGATCCGCAGGATCGAGTATCACTACACGATAACGTGCTTCAAAGGGCTGATACGATATTTCAGTGATCAGCTCCCGCACCTGAGCGATGCTGATGGTCGTATTCTTCTTTTTCTTCTTTTCGTCCCACTCTGGTTCAACGATGCGCACGTCCGGATGCCGCTGGATTCGCGCTTTGCAGTTCGCACAGTTGCCGCAGAAGGACCCCTCTTTCAGAGTGGTGCAATCCAGATAGCGGGTGCTGATAACGGCACCTATTCTTCCACAAGTCACGCAGGTTCCGCAGCCGCTCTCTCCCCCGGGCGCCGGACAGTTGAGGTATTGCGCCAGAAGGACAGCGAGGGTGCATTTCCCGACACCTTGCGGTCCTGAGAAGATCATAGCGTGAGGAAGGCGGTCCTTCTGGACAGCTCGCCGCAGGATCTCCACGACCTTCGCGTTACCCAGGAACGAGTTGAGCGTCAGCGGCACATTCATATTCTTTAGCGGGTGGGAACAAGCCAATACTCGAGGACAGGAACAATCCGGGCGAACACTTCGTCCGTTGTTCCCATTGCTGAAATCACTTTGATCCTGCCGGGCGACCGCTGAGCCAGATCGAGATACGCTTTGCGAACTTTGCGGTGAAATGAAAGAGATTCCTCTTCGAACCGGCCCTCCGCACCCGCCAGGGGATCTAGTGTATTACGCAAGCGAGCGCGTGCCAGTCCAGCTTCGGGCTCCAGGTCGAGGAGGATCGTCGCGTCCGGCTCTCGGATGTTCAGCAGCCGAGAGAGGGCGTCAATCGTATCGAGGGGCACCCCTCGTGCCGCCCCCTGGTAAGCGCGAGTCGCGTCATGATATCGGTCTGAGATCACGAGGATCCCGCGCCCGAGCGCAGGCTCGATGACCTCGTGAAGGTGCTGGTACCGGTCCGCGAGATAGAGTAGAAGCTCACCCATCGGCTCGCGGTACGGGCCGCCGGCCTCCAGCAGCACCTGACGCACCGCTCTTCCGAATTCCGTCCCGCCAGGTTCACGGGTTACAAGGGTGGGGATGCCCCGCGTCCGCAGGAAGGCTTCTGTCCTGCTTACCTGAAGGCTTTTGCCGGAGCCCTCGATCCCTTCAAATGTAACGAAGATCCCCGCACCTTGCGTCATAAGGTGAAGCCAACTAAAATGCCCCTGTCAGGCCGCTCTCATGCCGGCCTCAACCTTGCAGAGTAGCAAAGGACCCGTAGCAACACAACGCCCAATCCGCCATCCCGTGAATGACATCGAACTGAACCTGAAGAGGGTCCGGGACAGAATCGCCGAAACGGCTTTGGCCTGCCGACGCTCACCCGACGAGATAATCCTGCTCGCAATCAGCAAGAATTTTCCTGCAGAGATCGTTACCCGCGCCATTGATGCCGGCCAATACAGGTTTGGCGAGAACCGCGTGCAGGAAGCGGAGGCAAAGATCTGCGGACTCCATTCCGACCCACGGCTAGAGTGGCACCTGGTCGGACACCTGCAGTCCAATAAAGCCCGCAGGGCCGCTGAACTTTTTAGCGTAATCCATTCCGTTGACAGTCTCAAACTGGCCATGAGGCTGAACGAGGCCGGCCTCGCGCGCGAGAAACCGGTCTCCATCCTTCTCCAGGTCGACCTGGGGGGCGAGGATACCAAGTTCGGAATTGAGCGCGCCGAGGTGCGCAAGTTCATTTCGGAGTCCCGCCACCGGGAGGGATTACGCCTGAACGGTCTGATGACGATGCCTCCTTATTTCGAAGATCAGGAGCGTGCGCGCCCGTTCTTCGCCGAACTTCGACAGTTAAGGGACTCATTAGAACTGGAGTTTCCGGGTTGTCTGGGACAGCGGCACCTATCAATGGGCATGAGTCACGATTTCGTGGTCGCCATTCAGGAGGGTGCGACGATTGTGCGTATCGGTACCGCAGTTTTCGGAGAGCGTCACTATGAGTGATACCCGATTGAGCATCCGTCAGGTCGATTCCGCGGTTGAGGTGGCACTACATGTCCAGCCCAGGGCACGCCGCGATGAGATCGTCGGCCTCTTTAACGGCGCATTAAAACTCAAGCTTTGCGCTCCCCCTGTCAACGATGCCGCCAACAGGGCCGTGATCGATTTCTTCGCCTCGCTCTTGAACTTGCCCAAATCGCGTCTGCAGATTATCTCCGGCATGAAATCTCGGAGCAAGGTATTGAGAATCGAATCCATCACTGCCGTAGAGCTTCGCCGCCGACTCCAGGATCTCGATGTGAAGTTATTCTTGCGCCAGCCCTAAGGCTATGGGCGCCTACTGAATCCGCACGGTGCACCTGACAACTTCCGTCAATACCACATTCGGATGGTTCGGCGCGCACTTGACGCCTTCCTATTTTATTCACCTTTTTATCACCTATTACTTGATTCTTTCCGGGCATCTGATATCATAGTGAACAAAAGGTGAATATTAAAATGGTTCTCTATGATGACCTGTGCAAAAAATGTGAAAGAGAGTTACACGATTACCTATAACATACTGTGACAAATATACTTATTATAGATTACGCTAAGAATCTTTGCCTGTGAAAAACTCCGCGTCAAACTGCGGGAAAGGGTGGTGGAGTCTATGAGCGAATCCGATACTTGGATCAGGCCCCTCTCGTACCCACTGTCCGAAAACGGACTGAGGGTCCTGAAAGCGCGCTATCTCAAAAAGGATGCTATTGGTAGAGCGGTGGAGTCACCTGAGGAGTTGTTCTGGCGGG
>DASQID010000820.1:0-7209 GCA_035631775.1 Acidobacteriota bacterium | reverse complement strand
TCTCGAATGTGCGAAGTAAATCCTGAAAGATGTTTTTGGAGCCCGTCATCAAGTCATCGAAGATATGGCCAGCAGAATCCCGAATCCTGTCGATTGCTTGCAGGCCCGCCTTCTCCTGGTCATCCAAGATTTTCTGTTGATCCTTGCCTACCAGCTTACTCCACCTGAGCCCCGCCTCGATTTGGAATTCCAACTCCTGATCCTTCCGCGGCTGAATCTTGGCGAAGTCCTCCGAGGCCTTGTTGAGTGCCTCCTGAGTTTTGAGCAGTTCGCTCTGACGCTCCGCATATGCTTTGAGTTCGGGTTGAACGGTCTCACTCCAGATTTTCGCCTGCGCGCTGATGATGAGGTTCCAGCCCTCGGATTCTGTCTTCGTCTTCAGCGTCAGGTCGAGTTGCTTCTCCAGGTTTGCAATGCTCTCTTTTTCGGTATCGACCGCAGCCTCTTTCTTCAGCTTGTTCAACTCACCCTGAGTCTGCATGTGCTTCTCAAGGAGTTCCTGAAGCCGTGCTTCGCGGTTTTCGTCCGTGATACCGAGGTTCTTCAGTGCTTCAGCGGCTGCCATCGCCGCTTGAGTCGGGATCTGCAGCGGCTGGCCCGGCTGTATGTTCCATTGCGGGTTGCGGACTCGCTCTGCTGCTGCGGTTATCAAGGCCCGGGTGCTCTCAAGTTCCTGGCGCGCTGCTGCTGCGGCTGTCGCTGCCTGTCCTGCCTCGACGCCCTTCAGTGCCGATCCGCTCAATCCGATGCGGGCATATTCATTCGCGGCCTTCGTGAGTGATTCGCTGAATTTCTCCGCCTCCTTGCGGGCTTTGTCCATCTCTTCGGCACTTTTTCCGATCCAGCCCATGCTGTCGGCAAATTTCCGGCCCAATTCGAAGACCGCGCCGCCCAGCGCAACTATCGCTGTTGCGGAAAATGCCGCGCCCAGCATCGGCCCGATTATTTCTGATTTGGCAAGGAAGGTATTGACCGATTTGGGAAGGTGGACGCCCAGGTATCCTTCGAGCATCTGCGCCGCGCCGCGCTGCTGCCACATGGCATCGCTTGTCTTTTCTGTGGCGAGCGCCAGGTTGCGATAGTTCTGCATAAGCGGAGTGAGAGTCGCGCCGTGCTTGATACTCGCATCTGTGGCCGATACGATGCGATCACCGTAGACTTTCACAATATCCGCGGACGATCTTCCCTGAGTTCCGAGAGCCGCCAGTTGCTTTTCGAGCTTGCCGGCAGGATTGTAGGCATTTTCAAAGGCTGTACCGATCCGCCTGCCCTGAGATATCAATTTGGCCTCGGTCTCGCCCATGATTTTTACTGCGGAGTCGATATCGCGGATCAAGGGTGACATATCCGCGCCGATTTCTATGAATGTTCTGCCAACGGTGTCACGTGCCATGATAGCCTCCGATGAATTGAATGGGGACCGACCGGAATTCCGTTCCTGTCAATCGCCGGTCCCCTTTGTTTCGGCCTCCGGTGGTGTTCCGCCGGCCCTTGGGTAGGCTCCCGATTCGTCACCCGGTCGGGTCCGGTTATTGGACCGCGGAATTCAAACAGCGCCCCGCGGAGGCGCCCGCGAACAAGTCAAACTTCAGACACTAAATCACGAAAATCTAACGCTGGCAGCATCGGCCGGTTCTCGAATGTCCAGCCGTCAACCTGTTTTTCAAATTCACTGATCGCCTTCAAGAGCTCGTCGCCGGGTGCGAGTCCCAATCCCTCGACCTTGCGTATGCCGGTGTAAATCATTTCAGCAAATTCGCCGTCGACGGGAGCGACTTGAAGGGCATGGCGCGCCCAGGCGACAACCCGCGCGACAACCGGCCTTCGCAATTCGCGAACAGCTTTCTCCGCCGCTCCAACCTCTTTGTTGAAGGCGACCATCGGCTGTTTGATTCTGCCGTCGAGTTCCCCAAACTGTCGCCGAAAGGCGTCAAGACGCGCCTTCGGGCCGCCACAGTGCTCACAGGCCCAGATGTGGATGAATACATTCTCGCGCTGGGTGAGCAGGTCGTCGTCGTCGGTCGGTTTTCTGTCTTTGACTTGCTCGTATGCCTTCATCGCCCGATCCGATTGCGCCAGAAGTGTCGACAACTCGCGATTAAAAAACATCATGCCCCCTTTTCGATTAGGTAAGGTGATTGAAGAAAGGTCTCCGCATCGTCGCGACCTTTCACGCCGGAATCGGACCATTGAGCAAGTTCCTGACAGATGCGAACCATGCAGCGCCCGCCGGCATTCCTGAGAACGGGCTCCCGGTTGTAGAGCGCCACGAGTTCGCCAAGGGGGCCCTCGACTATGAATGTCGGGTCGACGTGGCCGCCAAAGCGCTCAGCGCAAGCCTGAAATTCAAGGCCATGCTCCCGATTCTCCTCAGGTGTTTCCCCGTCGTCTGTGTAGCCATGCGCGGCCTCATGCAAAATTACATCCGCGACCGCGCCCGCATCCTGAGTCCGCACAAAAATCTGATTTAGCCCAATGTTGTTTCTATATCGGAATCCGGCCGGGCTCGGCAAATCGAATGCAAAAAGATTGAAAAACGCCAAGCCGCGCTCGTTCAGAAACCTGCGGCCCAGTTCCATCGCTTCGGTAAGTTCCATTGATGCTCCTTTCATGCGGCATTGCCGCGTTATTGGTAACACCCCCTGAGGGGCCGGTCGTATTTCCCCAATCCCATCCCAAAAAACCGGGTGGACGGGTATTTTTGCGTGCGTGCAAAATGAAATTTCAAAATTTGTGCGCTTTTGGCCTCGAATTCGCTGTGTTTCGGGCCGTTTTAATTCAAAAAATCCCACCCTTCACCAATTTCAACCCCCGGTTTTAATTTCGCGATTTCACACGCGGTGTCGCGCGCCCGGCTGCAGGGCAATTGGTGCCAAGGGTTGTACGCCCTTATCCCCCTATGACTTACAGTCACCGCCCCGCCGCTCATCCTTCCCGCCCTGCTTCTCTGCCGGCTTCAGACTCCGCAAGATAGCCGCAACCTGCTCCTTGAATTGCTGGCTCCCCGGCCCTGCCTTGTGCCCTTTCCTTCGCTTCCTGTTCTCTTCCGGTGCCCTTACCCCAAACAATTCGCCTTGTTCGCTTCGCATTCCAACTCACTTTCACCGTTTCCGCCCGTCAGAACCGAGTAGTTCCCGAACCAGTTCCCCCCTATGTAATAGGGGAACTGGTCGGAACTGGTTCTGACTAGGTGTTCCCGGAACTGGTGGGAACTGGTGGGAACTGGTTTTATCACTCATCGCTATTGGCCTTTTCCTCGCGTAAAAACCAAGTTTGTTTTCTGCCTTTGCCTGGCAGTCCGACGCAATCAACCTGCCCAGATTTCAGCAAAAGATCCAAGGCAGCAAAACCATCTTCCCGCCGAATTCGACACGTCTTGATGATGCTGCTGCCACTGACACCAGCCGAATGCTCAGAGAGGTATGTCAAGATCCTCTCCTGTAGCGCGAGAATCTTTGAGTCTTCTGCCGTGGTGGTCTCCCCGATCAGGCGCGCAATCGTTGGGTTGCGCGGGTCATCGGTTTCAAGTTTGAACGAGAACGGTTGCGGGTCCACCGAGTACTTGTAGTCTTCGGGGACTACCAGTGTGCTCCCGGCTCCGGCCCGTTCGAAGCTGATAGGACATTCCGCCGCTGCGAACCAGTCGCCTCCAGATGCCTTATGGCTGCGTCTGCGTTCGTCATTATTCTGCGGGTTTGGTTTTACATCATGATGCACGCACAGGACGGTTGCGCCAGTCTCTACCGTGATCCTTCGGAGGTATCCGGTGATGGTCCGTACCTCTCCTGGCCCCTTGTCGCAATCCGGCGCATATCGCCGGATCGGGTCAAAGATAACAAGGCGGAAATCATTGCTCTTGATGCCCGCAATTAACCGCTCCTGCCATTCGAGGCTTTGAAGATTGATGCCCTTGTGAACCGCAAAGGCCAGGGTTTCAGGAAAACGCTCAATGCCGCGGCCCCTAAGCAGTGCTCTTGCTCTGATTCTCACTTCTCTCGCTGCGTCCTCTTGCGACGAATAGAGAACAGGAACAGGCCCGGGGACAGCGAACCGCTCAAGACCGAACGCGGGAGTCCCGGTTGCAACAGCGATAGCAAGGTCTTCCACGCCCCAGGTCTTTCCCGTGCGCGGCTCCCCGTGCGGTATGACAAGGACACCTTCGGGTATCAATTCATTGGAGATGTATCTGACGGGTGGATCCTCGATCGCCAGGAATGCAGATGCGAATTCAATATAGGGAATCCCGGTTTCCGGTTCGCGATATGCAGACTCAACCTTTGCCTCCCAATCCTTGAACGGAGGTCGGCATTTCTCGGCAGCAGTTGAGACAAGGATTTTAGCTTCTCGCTTGCTGAGCCCTTGGCGCCTGAGAGTACAGCCATATTTGAAAAGTTCAATATCACGCTGGCCCTCTGCTACTCCGTCAAGGACCGAGGCGGGAGCGGGTTGCTTGGATTCCTTTTTCCCATCCTTCAGAAGATTGAGCCATGATGCCGGCAGGTCTGCCAAGGTACGAGAGCAGGTCGCATCCCAGAGGTATCGCCTGCCCGAGCTGTGCAGGGAAGGCGGAGCTACGATGTAACCACCGTTTGTCTTGAGGTCGATTCCCGGCCGCAATCCCTGGAGGTTCTTGCAGGGCGCGCCATTGCGCCTGGATATATGATGCTTACCACCGCCGCCAGTGTCAGACCGCAGCGTGTCCGGCAGTTTGCCTATCTCGGTTTCAAGTTTTTCCAGAGACAAAAATCCGCCGTGATCCTTGTCAACATCAATGACAATCAGGTTCTCCGCAGAAATTCCGATATTCGCATCGGGTTTCGTCGTCCACCATTGTCTGATCCGCGCCCGATCCGTCGTTGCATCATTTACTCCGTGTGGCGCCAGCTCCGCGACAGGATGCTTGCCGGCATTCTCGCAATCAGGTTCTCCGCAGGTGCAGGCACCACCGAATGGTGCCCAGATGGGGAATACCTTAAGACCCCGCCGCGCGTAAGTCAGGGCATGAGCAACCATGTGAGGGGATTCAAGAGGCGAGATCCGCTGTGCGTGCCCAGGTCGCGGAGGCTTTTCACGTTCTCTCATGCTGCCCCCTTCATCCGATCGATGAATGCGTCGACGTCTTCCTTTGCCAGCAGGATCTTAACGATTTTGCGATCACGGCCATGAGCCACAACGCGGCCGGATCTATCCCGCAGAGTTGAGCCCGGCATTCGAACGGACTCAATCAATTTATCGTTGATGTAGTCGCGCCAGGTGCTCTCCGCGATGCTCGAATAGAGAGCAACCACCTGAAGTGACATGAGCCGCGGCCATGCGGACACTTGGATTTTGTCCATCGAAGTGTCCGAGGTTAGGACCGCTTACCGTTGCGTTTCAGCTCACCAGCCAGACGATTTACGTCTTCGAGGCGATACAGACGCTGCCCCTCGACGGTGCGAATCGTCGGCAATTTGCCGGATTTTTCGAGCTGATATAGGGTGGTGAGGGATCGTTCGAGAATGCGGGATGCGGTCCCGGAACCCACTAGCTGTTCAGACATAGGTGCCTCCGTTTCCCCGGAAGTCCTATGTCATACGATCATGCTGAACCTCAAATGGGTTCTGCCCCGTTGGGGCGGTTCCTGCTTGTCATGCAGGATTCCGAGTGCGACTATACTGTTAGCACCAACGCAATTGCCTGTCAAGTACAAAGTGTGAAAGGCCAAATGTAACACTCGCCGATGCAGAGAAAATAGGAAATTGCATATTGTCTTTGGCTATGACTTGGGCTATCGAGGTTTCATTCTGTATCGTTTTGTATCCCTCGGTCTGGTGTATGCTGTTTTTATGCGCTTTATAAATCAAGCATTTACAAATACTTCCAGCCGCATTAAGAACTTCGAATCCGCAGGCCGCCCGTTCGAGTCGGGCCGGGTGCGCCAATCTTTTCAAAGACTTACAGCCTTCCCTTGAATCGACAAGGTAACCGACGTTGAGGCCAAAGGCAGGAATGGCTATTTTCCAGTGGACCATGCCGAAACCTCTGTCACCGACGACAAGAAACATGCCGACATATGCCTGTACTCCAAGCGACCCGGCAATGCCGCACCCTTGGTAATTACCGGAGATCCTGCCGCAGTTAAAGCCCCTCTTGGATTGCTCTACAACAGCATACAACTTTGATCCTGCCTTGGAAGAAGACCTCCGTGAGTGAGCGACACTTCGGGGGGAAGAAATTTCCCGTGACTGTCACACAGTACGGGGCCGAGGGTTCAGGACGCTTGCCACGATCAACATGCCTGCACTCGGAAAGTAGAACAAGCCAATGGAGAGGCCGGTGATAAAGGCGAATGCGCTAAGAAGAACTGCGGCTGCGATGCGCACGCCACGTTTCGGAATGAGCAGCGGCATCAGTGCGATCAAAACCGGAGCCACTAAGACAATTAGCACACGCTGGCCGTTTACCTGCAACAAGGTGGCGCGGGTGTAGGTAACGGAAACCGCACCATTCTTGGAGAATCCGTCTCTCCGCCCCGAGTACGTCGATACAACCAAGAGCAGACACGAAACGACGAGAGTCAGGAAAAACGAGACAATCGTCAGCTTCTTCATCTCCTCATTTCCGTTAGTCCATCTTCCCCAACCGCATTTTACCAGACGGATACGATCACCCAACCGCCTGATCGAGGGCAGGATTCAATCGCAGTCCCCACCATCACTCACTCAATAGGAGAGCCAATGAGAAATATCCTAAGGTGGATCGCAATTCTTCCGGCCTCTTTCGTGTCCTACGCCGTCGTCAAGAGCATCCAGACCGTTGCGGCATACCCCTTCCTGCCAGATCTGGTCGGATACCTCAATACCCATCGAGATTTTGGACCGTTCACAGTGATAGGGCCGCTCTTTGCGATTTACAGAGAAGCCTTTTCACAGCTCTGGCGATGTTAATCGCACAGAAGGTGGCACCACCCAGGAATGAGCGGCAAGCCTTGGTTGTTACTGCGGGCGTTTGGCTGATTGTAAGTATGCTCAGTCTGGTGACCATGCATTCTCACCCTCAAATCCCGCAGGGCACGGCGTTTCGGACCTATCTGGAGATGTTTGCCGAGGCAGTCGGAATCGCCGTAGCCTTCGGCTACAGGACGCATTCAGGCGCAGCACAACGCTAACGCACTTCCTTCATAACCTCAGCAATTGAACCGGGCCTGGTGACAACGCATGATCCTGGCCT
>DASQID010000819.1:0-1798 GCA_035631775.1 Acidobacteriota bacterium | reverse complement strand
CCGACATCTGAATCGTGCTGTCGTGCATGCGCGAAATGATTCCTGTACTTAGGGTGAACCTGAGCCCCTCGGGATGCCCAATCACGAAAACATTCTCCCCTTCGCTCGGAGGCGTCGCGTTCGCCAGTGGCTGGACGAATGTAGCATTCCCCTTTTCCCGCGGCACCCAAAGCAGGAGCAGATCCAGACTCCTGTGGCGCGCGACGACATCCGCGGTTCCCCATGTCCCCGAAGCCATCGCGATCAGCGCCCGCGACCCGGCTTTGGCAGCGTTCAAGGCGGGACCGTCCAGTACATGTCGCGCCGTCACAAACAAATACCCCTCCGCGTTCGCCTGTAGTAGCGTGCCGGCCCCAAAACTCGCCGTAGGCATCTCCTCATGCGTAAGCCACGATCGCCGCGCCGGAGAAATCACTGCCACCAGCGGCTTCAGTTTCTCCGAAACATCTTTGGCCGACATCGGTGTCGCCGCCGGCAGATTCGGGAATTCTGCCTGTTCGTCTAATTCACTCAATCCTATGCCTGCAACCGACGGCAGCGGGGCGAACGAGAACACCAACACCGTTGCGGCTGAGGTCAGCAACCCGCTAACGATGAGCAGCGTGGCCAGTAGGGAAGTCCACTCATGGCGCGTGCGTGGCGGTAACCCACGCATCGCCACGCGTAGGACAATCGCAACCAGGCACAACAGCGGTAAGAGCAGCACCAATGGGGCCAGTGCCCATTTTGCCCATCGCGGCACTGCAGGCGCCAGCTTCGGCTCCAGCCGTGCAGGCTGCTCCGCCGGAGCCCGAGTTTCTGCCACTTCCGCAGGGCTGATTACTATCTTTTCCATGGATGTGGGGCTAGACGCACTTACATCACTCAAGAGGGGAAAGTATCATATTCTTTTGCATTTCGCCGCAAATTGCAAGACAACATGATATCCGGTGGTGGCTGAATTTGAGTTGATTCATCCACTACCTGATATCCTGCGTCCCCGCTACGTCCCAGGCATAACCGGATGGCGCACAAGTACGCCGCGCCGAGGCACAGGGCCCTTCTACTTCCACGAGGCACGATTTTCGCTGCCCTGCAAATTGTGCCTCATTCAGGTTTTTCGCGCATTGCCAATGAAAACTTCCAGATCATCAGGTTACCCTTTGAGCTTAGCTTAACCTTCGTTTACTATTCGCAGCGGTCCCTCGCATGGAAAGTAAGGATCGCTTTCACAAATGTAAGGCCCAGGATCGCCGCTCTGAGGCCTGAAGATTCGAGATTTCCTCGGCGGAGTTCACATCAAGACGGAAGCGCAGCAAGGCAGGAGCAATATGATCAATCGGCGAGAGTGGTTGTACAGAGTGGGGATCGTGGCCGGAGTTGCTGCACAATCGGCTCGGAGCTTCGCGACAGGCAGTGCGGCGCCCCAGAAGACCGAGCAACGTCCGTTGCAGCTTTCTGAATTTGCGCCGAAGAGCATGCTGCAGGTGCACGAGTCATACGTCGAACGTGCCCGATTTCCCGCCATCGATTTTCACACTCACATCACCGGGTCGGCGAAGTCGGAGCGCGGCGTCGCGCTGGCGTCCGATCGCAAATACTTAGGCGGGCCGGAAGAACTTCTGGCTGTTATGGACCGCAAGAATCTCCGCGCAATGGTGAACCTCACAGGCGGATACGATCAAGGCTTGGGAGAGGTTATCGCCAAGTACGATCGAGCATTTCCCGGTCGTTTTTACACCTTTACCGAGCCATCCTATGCGCGGTTCAAGGAATCCGGCTATCCTCAACTTCAAGCCCAGGAAATCGAGCAGGCTCA
>DASQID010000818.1:0-3092 GCA_035631775.1 Acidobacteriota bacterium | reverse complement strand
CGGCGGGAGCATATGGAAGGACCGCAAAGGACAGTCCTGGGTGGATCCCGCGTCACACGTGGTCTGGAAATACAACGTGGATTTGGCTAAGGAAGCGGCATCCCGCGGTTTCAATGAGGTGCAATTCGACTACGTGCGTTTTCCCACGGACGGACGGCTCAAGGGGCTCGTGTTCCCAGTATACAAAGGCGACGTCCCCAAGCGCCAGGTGGTCAAGGAGTTCTTCCAGTACCTTGATCGAGAACTGAATTCGATCGATGTTCTCGTATCCGCCGACATCTTCGGGCTTACGACGGTTGCAGAGGACGATCTCAACATAGGCCAAAAAATTGAGGATATGGCCCCCTACGTGGATTATCTCTGCCCAATGGTTTATCCGTCCCATTTTCCCCCGGGACATTTAGGCTTCAGAAATCCTGCAGAACAGCCGTACAAGGTGATCTACGACAGTTGCATGAGAGGGATCGATCGAATAAAGGGACAGCGCGCCAAGCTGAGACCGTGGATCCAGGACTTCGATTTGGGTGCCAAGTACGACAAGCACATGATCCTGGCACAGATTCAAGCGCTCCGTGATGCCGGTGCGTTCGGATTTTGCGCCTGGAATGCGCGAAATGTGTACACAATCGGCGATTACAGTGCACCACTCCCTCTAGCGAATCCCAACCCGCCATTGCGCGCGGCGCTCATTGCCGAAATAGAGCGCAGGCACCAGGCGAAGGCCGCGCCGGCTCAGCCGGCCGCGTCAAAGAATCCAACACGCGGGTCCCTTTAGGGTCCGTCAATGAATAACATCTACACTTTGCTGCAGGCCCCCAGGCCCGCTGGCGAGGCGCGAGCGACGAGCTATACCCGGGGTGGTATGTGAGGAGCGAGCAACAAAGCCAGCGGACCCGCGGGCCGCAGCCCGAAGGGGCGCGGCGGGCATCTGCTTCGTTGCCGCTTTTCGACGATATACACTGATATCGCCTGCGTCGCGGCGCCTCGTATCTGCCCGCCCGACGCTCGCGCCGAAGTGCAATCGTTGTTCATTGACAGACCCTTTTGATGAATTATTCAACCGGAGCCGCCAGAGCATAGGTGAGACATTCTTCCCGGCAAGTTCCTATCTGGAGAGCGTCTGACAGGAGAGCATGTTATACTCAGCCTTCCGGCACGGCGTATCACCATAAATTCCCGGCCGACAGGCCCAAACAAATCCGTCATGAAGCATAGATTCGCACTGGTTGCCGTCCTGATAATAGCGCTCTCTTCGCTGGCAGGCGGCCTGATGGGCAACAGCTCCGTGGATCAGACCGCCCACGGGGACTTCTACAGCACTCTCACGGAGGTATTGGAGGTCGTCCAGCGGGATTACGTGCGCAGTGTCGGTACGGATCACCTCATCTACAGTGCGATTAAGGGAATGTTGCGGTCGTTGGACCCGCATTCCGGCTTCTATGATCCGAAGGAGTTTGCACGGCTGAAGGAGGAACAGCGCAGCAGATATTGCGGTGTAGGTGCCGCGGTTCGTCCGCTTACAGGTGAGGGCGGCCGCGTAGTGGTTGTCGAGCCGCCTGCGGCCGGGTCGCCTGCGGCGCGCCACGGGATGCGAGCGGGCGATGTCATCACCCACATAGAAGGAGTACCGATTGATTCCCTGAGCTTCGACGAAGTCGTGAATCGGCGGCTTCGGGGACTACCCGGCACCTGGGTCAACCTGACGGTAGAGCGCCCCGGAGTCTTCAATCCTCTTCATTTCAGGATCGAGAGGGATGAAATCCCGATCGTGACAGTCCCGTATGCCTTCGAAATCCGACCGGGCGTCGGATATATCAAGATCGACCACTTCTCAGAATCGACGGCAATTGAACTCAAAAAGAAGTTGGCTGACCTTAATGCAGGTGCTCTGTCGGGACTGATTCTCGATCTCCGTAACAATCTTGGAGGCCTGCTCAGCCAGGCCATAGATGTTGCAGATCTGTTCCTGGCGCGCGGCAAGCTGGTCGTTTCAACCAGGGGGCGGACACAGGCTTCGGCCAGATTTTATCGCGCTCCGAGCGGGGAGAAGAGCCGTGTTCCACTGGTAGTCCTGATGAACCGTCAGAGTGCCAGCGCTTCCGAGGTTGTCGCGGGAGCCTTGCAGGACCATGACCGGGCCCTGATCGTCGGCGAAACCAGCTTCGGCAAAGGACTAGTTCAGTCGGTCTACTCCCTGGGAAACAACACTGGAATGGCCCTGACGACGGCCCGGTACTATACTCCGAGTGGGCGCCTGATTCAGCGCGACTATTCGGGCAGCAGCACCGAGTATTATTTCGGGAGCAGGAAGGCCGGAGACGGCAAGCCGCATGACATCAAACAGACCGACAGCGGCCGAAAGGTACTGGGCGGCGGTGGAATAACCCCGGACGTTGTAGAGCCGACGCTTGAGCCCAATCGATTCCAAGCCGTCGTTATCTCAAAGCGCGTTTTCTTTGAATATTCACGCCGCCTGACGTCCGGTCAGGTTCCGGCAGGACATGAATTCAAGCTGCCTTTGCCGGTCGAAGAGAGCGGAGTGCGAATCGAAAAGGATCCGAAGTCGCTTCCCAGGCCCGAGATCACAACCGCAGTCCTGGAGGACTTCAGGGAGTTTCTGCGCAGCCGGCGCATTGATTTCACTGAGAACGATATAAAGGAAAATACGAGCTTCATCGAGCGTCACATTAAGCAAGAAGTTTATACATACTTTTTTGGTCGGCAAGAAGGCTTCAAAATTGCAGTAAGTGCAGATAACCAGCTGAACAAGGCACTCGAAGTGCTGCCCCAAGCAAGGTTGCTGATGAGCACCGGGCGAATCGGACCCAGAGTCGGATTGCCCGGAGCTGACAGGTTCCGGTAGTTGGCGCATTTTATCAGGACGCCACATTCAGCGGGAGGAGAACAAAGATGCGAAGCATTTTGGGATTGATCGTGGCCATCACCCTGTCTGCGGTGGGAGTAGCCGCTCAGGAGAAAGAACGGAGCCGGCTCAAAGAATGCGGTGACGTGCTAAAGGAGATCCTGGACATTCCGGACGGCATTCCGAAGGATCTCCTGGACAAGGCCGAATGCGTGATGATATTCCCGTC
>DASQID010000817.1:0-11198 GCA_035631775.1 Acidobacteriota bacterium | reverse complement strand
TGGGGAGCTCGAACCGCAGGAATACAGCCTCACCCTGTCGAGAACCGATGAATGCAGTGCCAATCTGGATTCCATTCGTGTCTCGACCCTGCTTCCCATTCCCGGGGAATCAGACCCCGGCGAGGTCAGGTTGACATCCTTCCAGCCGAACCAGCTGAGGTTGAGCGCAACGCTGAAGCGATCCTCCTTTGTCGTCTTGAGCGAGGTCTATTATCCGGGGTGGGAGGCATACGTGGATGGTCAACCTGTCCCGCTGCTGAAGGCGGATTATATTCTCAGGGCCCTCCCCGTGCCTGCGGGCGAGCATGATATCGCAGTCCGATTCCGATCCAGGACCCTCCGATGGGGATTGGTTATCAGCCTGCTCAGCATTGTAGCTTTGGGGGCAATTTTAAAGTGGGGACGTACCCGTGGTTCACCTGTTTCGGCAGCAGGTCAGCTGGCGACATAGCCCGGACTATTCATGAAACAACATCCGGCGAATACGTATTGGTGCCGGCACAGGCCTGGAAGCCTTGGTATCTCTGGATCGGGTGCGCACTGACGCTCTATCTCTTCTTTTCGCTCATCTATCTGCACCTGCCCGGCCTCGAATACGACGAACTCCTGTTTGTCAATGCGGCTCTGGGAAACGTGGATGGTACGTTTGTCGACTGGCATCCTAAGGTGCTCGGCAAGAGGATTCCCCTTATGCTGATGACCTATATCGGGGCCCCCAAGGCTTTTCTGTATGCCCCGATTTTCAAGCTTTTCGGGACGAGCCCCACCACTGCCCGCCTGCCCGTCGTATTGGTCGGGCTCATCACCCTGCTAGTCACCTATGCCTTCGTTCAACGGCTGCTCGGAAGATATGCTGCCATTTCGACCTTGCTCTTGCTTGCGTCCGATCCCACCTTCATTTTCTCCAACAAACTGGATTGGGGACCGGTTGCCCTGATGCTGCTGCTTCAGGTTTCGTCCCTGTATGTCGTGTGCCGGTGGATTGATGAGGGCAGGCCACGGTGGCTTCTGGCCGGTAGTTTTCTCCTTGGACTGGGCCTCTATAATAAAGTCGTCTTTATCTGGTATGTCACTGCTCTTACCCTCGCACTCTTGCTCTGCTTTGGCGCACGGGTCAGACAGTTGATGACCCTTCGCCGCCTGCTGCTGGCCGTGGGTGTCTTTGTACTAGGTTGCCTGCCCCTGATTGCCTTCAATATCAAGGTTCCTATGGCGACTTTTCAGCGCCGCAAGGCCATAAACCAGGATTGGTCATCTTCGTTGAAAGACCGCTACCGACTGTTCCTGACGACGCTGGACGGAAGCGCGGCGTACGACGTGGTGAACCACGCGGGTGTTGCCGAAAGGATCGATCCGGCGAGAATCCGGCAGGACGGTATCCCGGCTCGTTTTGTCAATGCCATGGAAAGACTCCCTCGGATTAGAGGCACTTTGATTCCGTTTGCGCTCATCCTCGCCATGCTCGTGATTGTGGTCTCACGTTTCCTCAGGCGGCTCGAACAGAAAAGAGAAATCCTCTTCCTCCTGCTGCAGTTCGGCACCATGGCGGTTCTTATCTGCGTGACGCAGGCAGCGAACGGCCCGCATCACACCATCGCAGTCTATCCGTTTCCGCACGCGTTGATAGGTTTTGCGCTGTACCAGTTGTCGCGTCTGGGCAACCTCAAGACCGCGGTGCGAAGCGTGATAATTCTCCTCGGTGTGTCCCCGCTCATACTCACGCAGCTTATCGTTGACGCGCGCTATGTAGAGTCCTTTGTTGTCGGTGGCGGAGTCGGAGCCTGGTCGGACGCCATCTATGAGCTGGCCGCATTTGCGAAGCAGCATCCGGATAAGTCCTATCTTCTGATGGACTGGGGGTTCAGTACTCAGCTCCTTCTGCTTTCAGATGGCCGACTGAAGAAGGAGGAGGCATTTGTTCCGCTCATGTTTCTTCCCGCCGGGGAGAAGATCACCCGCATGAAACAGTTCTTGTCCGCAAAGGGCTCCGTTCTTGTCTTCCATGCTCCCCCATTCGAGACATTTCCCGCACTTGAAGCCTTCAAGAGTGCACTCGCTCTGTATGGGACGGAATCCCTTCCGGTAAGGACTTTTTACCAGCGCGATGGCCGCCCGATATACATCGTCTATCAGGTAGACTAATTTCATTAAGGTAAACCACCGCCTCTGGCGGTGAGACTCGAAAGGGCTTCCTCAAGCCACGCTGTCTGCGGGTGGTGATTGGCTCGGTGACAAGCTGGAATTGGCGCTGTGTGTCCCCATGAAGGTACGGTGGAAGCCATTCGCCCTATGCAGGCTTTTGTTTTCGACGGGTCATTGACAGTCACTGACCCGTCGCTTGTCGCCGGATTACCATTTTTATAGTACTTGATGGAGCGGCCGAAAACCTGCTAACTTTGAAACTTCCGGGGAGCCGAGTACACGTGTCGGAGAGTGTCATGAGTGCCCTCAAACGTTTTGTAGAGCTGCCCGCGTCTTCGGAAGACGAGCCGCACCTCAAGGTTCATGCCCGACAAGCTCTCGCGAGCGCCGTCGCACAGCTGGTTTCAATGCAGGACTCCTCCGGCTACTGGTGCGCGGAGTTGGAGGGAGACTCCATCCTTCAGAGCGAGTACATCCTCCTGAAATTCATCGTGGAGATGGAGAACGACCCGCGCATGCCCAAGATTGCCAACCACTTGCGCAAGCAGCAGCGAGAATCCGACGGCGCCTGGATTCAGTATCCGGGCGGGAAGCCCGACCTGAGCGCCACCGTCAAGGGATATTTCGCGCTGAAGCTGATGGGCGACGACATCAACGCCCCTCACATGAAGAAGGCCCGCGACCTGGTGCTCAAACTTGGCGGTGCTGAGCGCTGCAATACCTATTCGAAGTTTTATCTCGCGGCGCTGGGCCAGATGCACTATGACTCCGTGCCGGCAATTCCGCCCGAGGTAGTTCTGCTGCCCAAGTGGTTCTATTTCCACCTGGACAAGGTGTCGGCCTGGTCTCGGACGATGATCATGCCCCTTGCCGTGGTCTCGAGTTACCGGCCGGTGCGCCAGTTGCCTGCGCCGAAGGGAATCATGGAATTGTACGCTAACCATGACTATCTGCACCGGCCGCTGACGGAATTCGACAAACAACTGCTGAGCTGGAAGAACCTTTTTCTAGCCATAGACAAAGGGCTGAAAATCTGGGAGAGGACGAATCTGAAACCACTGCGGCGCAGTGCCCTGCAACGCATTGAGCGGTGGATCTTGCACCGGAGCGAGCCTTCTTTCTCGGATGGCCTGGGTGCCATTTTCCCCCCAATGGTTTACATCATCATCGCTCTCAGATGCCTCGGCTATGAGATGGATCACCCCCACATCAAGGAAGCCGAGCGGCAACTGGAACGGCTGATGATCGACTATGGCGATTCCATACGCATTCAGCCCTGTTTCTCTCCCATCTGGGATACGGGCATCGCCACTTATGCCCTCGCCGAGGCGGGGGTGAACAAAGACCAGGAGCCCATGAAGCGGGCGGTCAACTGGTTGGCGGGAAAGGAATGCCGGAATTACGGAGACTGGAAGGCCAATGTTGTGCAGAACGTCGAGCCGTCTGGATGGTATTTCGAATTCAATAATGCTTACTATCCGGATGTGGACGACACGGCGATGGTCGCCATGGCATTGCTGAGATCCGGCCGCGAGGAAGTGCAGGATTCCGTAGAGCGTGGAATCAAATGGATTCTTGCGATGCAGAACGAGGACGGCGGTTGGGCGGCCTTCGACCGGACTATTAACCGTCCCATCCTCGAATACATTCCCTTCGCCGATCACAATGCGATCCAGGATCCGTCCTGTCCGGACATCACCGGCAGAACGCTTGAATTCCTCGGCCACTTCGGCCTGCGGTCGGATCACCCGGCTGTCCAGAGGGCTTGCCGCTTCATCGAATTCGAGCAGGAACCGGAAGGCTGCTGGTTCGGCCGCTGGGGAGTGAATTATATCTACGGGACCTGGCAGGTAGTCTGCGGCATGAGGACCGCGGGCGTTGACATGAGCCAGCCCTGGATTCAGAAGGCCGGTACATGGCTGAGGAGCGTTCAGCAGGGAGACGGTTCCTTTGGCGAGTCAGCAGACACCTACGAAGAGCCCGCGACAAAGGGCAGGGGGCCTTCGACCGCTTCGCAGACGGCCTGGGGGACGATGGCTCTCATGGCGGTTTATGGACCCAATGATCCTGACGTGCTGCGAGGTATACGGTGGCTCATCGACACGCAGCTGGAATCCGGCACGTGGGATGAGCCTTGGTTCACCGGAACAGGATTCCCGCGAGTTTTTTACCTGCGATACCACCTCTACCGCCTGTACTTTCCCATCATGTGCCTTGGCCGCTGGTTGAGGATGGTGCAGAAGGGCGAGTGACTCCATCAAGTGAACCACCGCCTCTGGCAGTGCGACCTGAAGAAGCTCTGCCGTTCCTGCGTTGTTGTGGAAGATAACATTGCCTTGTCGGCGCCCTGGAAGGGCGCACAGCCAACAGCCCCGGGCAAGCGCAGCGCAGCCCGGGGTTGGGAATCGAGGAAGTGGAGAGGCGACAAAAGGGGCCGTCGTGCTCAGAAGTTCTGTCGCCCCTTCCGGGGCTTTTATCGACTGGGAAGAAAAACCCCGGGTTGCGCTGTGCTTGCCCGGGGCTACTTGCCTACCCCCTCCGGGGTCCCTCCGGGGGCTTCGACAAGCCACCCGCTCTGCGGGTGGTAGCTGATTTCGGACTGAGACAACCTCACCCGCGGCACTCAGTTTTACGGCCGGAACAGCAAAATCATGGGAAAGAGACTCTCGGTTGAAATCGTCATACCTGTGTACAACGAAGAGGAGGCCCTCGGTCTGTGTATCGACCGCCTGCGCGGATTTCTGTCGACGGAGTTCGATCACGACTGGCAGATCATCATAGCCAACAACGGCTCAACCGATCGCACGGTGGATGTCGCCTTGAAACTGAGCGCTGCCGACAATCGGGTGCGGCTGCTGAACCTGAAGCAAAAAGGGCGTGGCCTGGCACTTCGCTCCGCCTGGAGCGGAAGCTCCGCGGATGTGGTCAGCTACATGGACGTGGATCTCTCCACGAACCTGCGCTACTTCCCTTTGCTCGTGGAAGGGCTGCGCTGCGGCTACGACATAGCCATCGGTTCCAGGCTCATGCAGGCCTCCATGGTTGCACGCCGATTCAAACGAGAGATCCTCTCCCGCGGTTTCAATCTGCTTATACGGCTACTTTTCCACGTCCGCTTTTCCGATGCACAGTGCGGCTTCAAGGCGCTCAGAGGCGGGGCCGCTCAAAGGCTTCTTCCTTTCGTGGTGAACAACGGCTGGTTCTTCGATGCCGAGCTTCTGATACTTGCCGAGAAGAACAGGTTCCGGATCTTCGAGGCTCCCATTGAATGGATGGAAGATCTGGACAGCCGCGTGAACCTGTGGGGCACAGCGATGGAAGATCTGCGAGGCCTGGCGCGAATGCGCACGAGACGATTGAATCTGAATCTTGACGTGCACCATAAAGCCGATTGGCGTTTGATGGAGACCACCAGGCTGCAGGGGAAAGCAGGCAAGAAGCCAACCGGATAAGGACTTGCTCCCTTTGCGCAGCGATTTTAAAAGGCCACCGCAAAGACGCTGAGGCGCGGAGGGAAGGCAGGAAAGGCGCCCCAACATAACCATGCAGCTGCGCGAATGGAAAGACCGCTTCCTGGCCATCCCATGGGTTTATGACGTCGTCCGCCCAATCGTCGCCGGCGGAATAGACTATAGGATACTGGCGGACTTCTGCGCCATTGATGAAGCAGACCGCGTGTTCGATTTCGGCTGCGGCACGGGACAAGTTCTGCCTTTTCTCAGGTGCGCGCACTATCTGGGCGTGGATTTAGATGCCTCCGCACTTACAAAGGCGTCCAGGCATTCCACCCCCCAGATCCGATTCATGGAAGGCGATGATTGGGATCAGGCATATCAACGATTGTGTCCGACGGTGATCCTGATGATTGGTGTGGTTCACCATCTTCCGGATCCCGAATTCATGTCAATGGTCAAGCGGTTCCGCAGAGGGGACAGGCCTCCGGCCAGGCTCGTTACAATAGACGTGTCCTTTTTTCCGGGGCAGCGTCTGAACAATCTCTTCAGTCGCCTGGACCGGGGCAGGCATGTGAGAACGCCTGCCGAGTACGAGGGATTGTTTCGCGGGAGTGGTCTGATCGTCCTCAAGAGCGAGATCTTGCCCACAAGGTCGGGCTACGTGCGCTACATCGGCTACCACCTCCACCTCTAAGACTCTGCCACGAATTGCTCGAATTTCATGAAATTCCGGCTTGGTTCGTGTAATTCGAGAAATTCGCGGCAGAGTTTGTTGTCCGTCGCGACATGCGCTTGTGGTGATCGGGTTCTTATGCGAAAATCCGACTTCTCGACTTCAATGCGATCTCGAGTGTGAGGGCTATGAGCGAAAAAACACCTGTCGCCGTCCTGGGAGCAACGGGCGCCGTGGGGCAGAAATTCATCAAGTTGCTCGAGCATCATCCGTGGTTTGAGGTAACAGAGGTCGCGGCCTCCGAGCGCTCCGCGGGCAGGCGGTATGAAGATGCGGTCTCATGGAAGCAGACCACTCCCATCCCCGCGTCCGTCCGAGCGCTGGAAATTCAGCCCTGCACTCCGGAGCTGAGGTGCCGTATCGCCTTCTCGGGGCTGGATGCCTCGGTGGCAGGTCCAATCGAGGACGACCTGGTTCGTGCCGGCTACTTCGTGCTGAGCAACTCGAAAAATCATCGGCTGGATCCGGACGTCCCCCTCGTCATTCCGGAGGTGAATGCAGATCATCTGGCTTTGATTCAAGTCCAGCGCCGCAATCGCAACTCAAAGGGATTCATCGTTACGAACTCGAACTGTTCCACGATGTTTCTCGCAATGGCGCTGGGGCCGTTGCACAAGGAGTTCAAAGTCGAGAAGGTACTCGTTGCCACCATGCAGGCGGTTTCCGGCGCAGGCTATCCCGGGGTTCCGTCTCTGGACATCCTTGGCAATGTGATTCCCTATATAGGCGGCGAAGAGGAGAAGATGGAGATCGAGACCCGGAAGATCCTCGGCCGTTTCATCGGGAACTCTGTCGAGCTGGCGGATTTCTCCGTCAGCGCTCAGTGCAACCGTGTTGCTGTGGAGGACGGGCACACGGAATCTGTCTCCGTGAAGCTTGGCCGGAGTACAACCGCCGACGAAATTGCAGCGCTCATGGATTCATTCTCGGGGCCGCCGCAGCAGTTAAGACTGCCCAGCGCTCCCGAGCGTCCCATCCTGGTGATGAAGTCCCAGGATCGGCCGCAGCCCCGCTTCGATGTGAATATTTCGAATGGGATGGCCACACTCGTGGGACGGATTCGTCCTTGCTCCGTACTGGATTTTAAGTTCACGCTCCTGGGCCACAATACCGTGCGCGGGGCGGCGGGAGCGTCGATCCTCAATGCTGAGCTGCTCAAGGCTCAAGGATTCCTGGACTGAACGATGATTGTCTGTAAATTTGGCGGCACATCCGTTCAGGATGCCGCAGCCGTGGAGCGCGTGGTCGGCATAGTGCGGCGGAGACTCAAGGAGAAACCCGTTGTCGTCGCTTCCGCAATGGGTAAGACAACCAATCAGCTGCTGCAGGCCGCGCAGATCGCCGCAAAGGGGAGTCGTTCCGAGGCCCTGAACCTCGTGAACAAGATCAAGGAGAAGCACCTCCAGGAGGCCGAGAAACTCGGCCTTACGTCAGGTGGCAACAATCTCACGGATACCGTCAACGGTCACTTCAAGGAGATCTGCAATATCGTGGGGGGACTGTCCGCGCTCGGGGAGCTGACACCCCGAAGCATGGATGCCATGGCCAGCTTCGGCGAAAGGCTCTCCACGCTGATTCTCACCGAGGCGTTGGTCCGGCGAGACGTTCCGGCTCAGCTCATGGATGCACGCCAGTGCATCATCACCGACGATAACTTCACCCGCGCGGCGCCGCTGTTCGATCTGACGGATGGCGCCATCCGTGCGCACCTGATTCCAGCCGTCAAGGACGGGCGCGTGCCGGTTCTTCAGGGCTTTATCGGAAGCACGCGCGCAGGCATTACAAGCACCATCGGAAGGGGCGGATCGGATTACTCGGCTGCAATCGTCGGTGCCGCGCTGGATGCTTATGACATCCAGATCTGGACCGACGTTGACGGCATCATGACCACCGACCCGCGCATGGTTCCTGAGGCGAGACGGGTGCGAGTCATCTCCTTCGACGAGGCGGCGGAACTGGCGTACTTCGGTGCGCGCGTGCTGCACCCGGCAACCATTCTGCCAGCCGTGCGCAGACAGATCCCCGTACATGTCCTGAACAGTTATCGTCCGGACCAGGAGGGCACGCTCATCACCGGGGAGGCTCCCCCCTGTGAGAATCCGGTGAAAGCCATCGCTTATAAAAAGGGAATCACTATCATTAACATCACCTCTACCCGCATGTTGATGGCCCATGGATTCCTCAGGAGGATTTTCGAGACCTTCGATTTCCACAAGGCAGCCGTGGATGTAGTGTCGACATCGGAAGTGTCCGTGTCCCTCACGCTCGATGAGACCTCTGCACTGTGGGACATCGTCACCGAGCTGAAGAAGATCGGCGAGGTCAGGGTGGACGGCGGCAAGGCGATTGTCTGCTGCGTCGGGGACAACCTGCGGAACATTCCGGGCGTCGCTCTCACCGTCTTCAGCGCTGTTCAGGATGTCAACGTTCATATGATTTCGCAGGGAGCCTCAGCCATCAACATCACGTTCGTAGTGGACGAGGACCGGCTGCCCCGGGTTATCCGCAGCCTGCACGATGTCTTTTTTCAAAAGCCGGATCCGCTCATTTTCGAGTAGCAGCCAGGAAGGAACTCTATTGAACAGCGAAGACCACGGAGACCGCAGGAAGGAAGGGAGGCACACCCCATGAAAATCGCGCTGCTCGGTTATGGGAAAATGGGAAAACTCGTGGAGGCCATGGCGCTGCGAGAGGGTTGGGAAGTAGGCCCGAGGCTCGACATAGACAATAATGCCGGCGCGAGTGGAATCAGCGCGGCATCCATGAAGGGGGTCGACGTCGCCGTGGATTTCTCTCAGCCGGATGCCGTTCTGCCCAACATCGAAGCCGCCGCGCGAGCCGGCGTAAATATGGTGGTCGGCACCACGGGCTGGTCGGAAGAGCGAAGCCGTGTTGAGAGAATCGTGCTCGAGACCGGTATCGGCCTGGTGCACGCGGCGAACTTTTCAGTGGGAATGAATCTGTTCTTCGAGACTGTTGCCCACGCGGCCAAGATCATCAGCAAGATCCCGCAGTACGATCCCTATCTCTCTGAAGAACACCATCGTGCAAAGAAGGATGCACCGTCGGGTACGGCACTCAATCTCCTGGAACTCATGAAACCGTACTTTGCAAGTCCGGGGGTGACGAGCATTCGTGCCGGGTTCATTCCAGGCAATCACACGGTCGGCTTCGACAGCGAGGCTGATACCATTATCCTCGAGCATCGCGCGCGCAGTCGTCAAGGTCTTGCCGAGGGCGCGATTCTCGCCGCTCGCTGGGTAGCCGGGAAAAAAGGATTTTACGACTTTCGGGACGTCTTCCGCGAAATCCTCGGACTGTAGAAGCCGATGGAGAAATCTGCCACAGACTTCACGAATTGCACGAGAGATCGGCCCGACGGTTTGCTTCGTGAAATTCGTTTAAGTCGCGGCAGTCTTTAGATCGAGGGTGAGCATGGGCAAACTGGATGACCTGAAGGGATGCGGAACGGCAATGATCACGCCGTTCAAGTCGGACGGCGGCCTGGACGAGAACACCCTCGCGGACCTTGTAGAGTGGCAGATACGCGAAGGAATCCATTTTCTGGTGCCGTGCGGTACCACCGGGGAGAGCGTCAACCTGACGCATGAGGAATATGTGGCTGTGGTTGACATCACGGTAAAGACGGCCCAGGGACGGGTGCCCATTGTGGCCGGCGCCGGGGGCAACAACACGGCCAAGGTTATCGATCTGATTCACGAGCTGGAGAAAATCGGCGTCGACGGCTTCCTTTCCGTGTCGCCTTACTACAACAAGCCCTCACAGGAAGGAATATTTCAACACTTCCGCGCAATCGCCCGCTCCACGACGCTGCAGATTATCGTTTACAACGTTCCCGGCAGGACGGGATCCAACATCCTGCCCGACACGCTGATGCGGCTGGCGGAAATCCCCAACATACTCGGAGTCAAGGAAGCCAGCGGGGACATCTCGCAGATCGGCGAGATTTGCACCCGAGCCCCGCGACGATTCCGAATTCTGTCGGGGGATGATGCTTTGACTCTCCCCATTGTTGCCCTTGGCGGACACGGCATAATCTCGGTAGCCTCCAACGAAGCTCCCGGCATGATGGCCAGGTTCGCAGCCGCATGTCTGGTGGGGAACTGGGACGAAGCGCGAGGTTGGAACCAGAAGCTGTACCCGCTGATGAAAGCCAACTTTATCGAGTCGAACCCGATTCCAGTGAAGGCAGCACTCGCCATGATGGGAAAGATCCAGGAAGTCTATCGGTTACCGCTCGTGAGGATCTCCGATGGAGCACGGGTAAAACTCGCAGCGGTTCTCTCGGATCTCAACCTGGTCTGACGGCCATGAACCTTCTCGAGAAACAGATCGCCGGAATCTTCGCCAGGGCTCCGCAGGACGGATATTCACCCGAAGATTTTGGAGTCTTTGAAGAATTCAAGAAGGCGCTCGGCGCCGGTGACGTTCGAGCGGCCGTGCCCGAGGGCGGTTCGTGGAGGGTGAATCTCTGGGTGAAGCAGGGGATACTGCTGGGCTTCAGGATGGGATATCTACAGGATTATTCCATCGACGCCAACTTCCGTTTCTACGATAAACACACCTACCCCCTCAAGCGGTTGAGTGAGGATGACGGTGTCCGGATTGTTCCCGGCGGGTCTGCGATAAGGGACGGGGCGCACCTTGGGCGCGGCGTGACGTGCATGCCCCCCATGTACATCAATGTAGGTGCTTATGTGGATGAAGGGACGATGATTGATTCCCACGCACTCGTGGGATCCTGTGCTCAGGTGGGGAAGAGAGTCCACCTGAGTGCCGCAAGCCAGATCGGCGGGGTGCTCGAGCCGGTGGGAGCACTTCCCGTGATCGTGGAGGATGATGTGCTG
>DASQID010000816.1:0-4569 GCA_035631775.1 Acidobacteriota bacterium | reverse complement strand
CGTCGCGGCGCCTCGCATCTGCCCGCCCCAGGAGCGCCGCAGGCGCGACGGTGCTCGCGCCAAAATGTGAATTTATTCTTGCGCCAGCCCTTAGCGGTGGCTTAATAAGCCGGTGCCAAGGCGCGAAGACGCCAAGGACCGCCAGACTCCTTTGGTTGCGGCTATGTTGCCTCGAGTGACTGATGCAGTTCCTGACTGGCGAATACCGGCCAGGGTGGTAGGGCCGGGGTGGCTCGCAGCTCCATCCCGGCCACTACCTTCTCCCTCACCCTGCCGTTTCCCCCGAGCAACAGGGTGAGGAATCCCGCTATTTCCAATCCCTGCAAAGTTGCTTTCGCGGACTTCGGCGCAGGATTGAAAACGCAGCTGTAACAAGAACGTAAAAAAAAGAAAATCGCCTACCCGAAATTTTGCTGCCGGCATGTTTCAGCAACCGTTTTCTGAAAACTGTGAACCCTGGCCCTGCACGCAGGGCAGCGCTCGAGATGGCCATCGAAAATCGTTTTCATCTCGGGACTCAGCCTTCTGCGATGTAGCTCGTAGCAGACAAGGTCGAGCAGCATCTCATTGCATTCGAATGCTTTATGGAGATTCATGGCACACTCCTTGGTTCCGCCGACACTTCGGAGAGGCAATCTCTTTAGCGAAGTGAAGCGACTGATTCCACTTTCGTAAATGCGATTTCTATGTAGGTCACGCCGTCCGTAATCGCCAACTGATCAAGAGCGTCAACGTCTGCGGCGAGGACCCTGGCTCGTGGTATCCGGTACTGTCGCCTTTCTTCGACCGACAGGAGCACTCCTTCTGCCGCTGCGGCGTTTTCGGCTGCGTCATCCAGCCCCCTGCCCAACGCAGCACGGGATCCCATAGACCGGCTTATGGTGATCAGGAGATCAACGTTCCTACCGAGGAAAAGGCTGCCGGCCAGGCGATCGACAAAATCACTTCGGCTTATGCCCATGTTGCGGAGGCTGTCGTCTGAAATCGAGACACGGTTGGGAGAGCTGGTGAGAGCCGGAGTTGCTACGGGTGACACGGAGTGTCTTCCGCAGCAGACAGGCGGATCTATTGTTTGGGCTGATGCATCGTACGGCAGTAGGACGCCGGCTAATATGACCGAGCACACGAATACCATAGCCATTCTCATTTTCAGTTCCTTTAGGTAGACCCCGGGCTTTTACTCAGCGGAATGACGAGCGCGGTAAGACTCCGACGCTCTGATCAGCTCGAAGGCCCGAAGTGATCGTTGATGGATGTCCGGAAATGGTGCTATCCGGGGACTGCCTTCGTCTGTTGCGCGAACGTTCGTATACAAGAACGTATTTTCTTGGAATTCGCCTACCCGAAATTTTCAACTCTGCCGTTGCGAGGCTGAGCTCGGCCCTGCCTGTGATCCGACACTCTGTCCGTGAAGCTTTATGCCCGCGCCTCGTCGCAGAATCCTTGATGAAGCGCACCACAAAGACGCGGGCAAGCCAAGACTCGATTGACGCTCAAGTGGGCTGGCCTGTTGCTGGATGCTGGGTCGGGCTGTCCTGAGTCTCAGCGGGGATCGCCGATGAGGACGTAGGGTGCCCAGGCTGAAGGATTGGGATCGCCGGTTGCTCGCGCGGAAGAGAGGAGGGCCAGTTGCGACTGCTGAAGGGCTCTTGCTTTGGAGAGAGAGCCCCTGTTGAGGAAATCGTAGAATCTCGAATTGAGGCTTTCCGTGGAATCATCATCCACGGGCATGAGACTTACAAGGACTGCCGGAGCGCCGGCGCTGAGAAAAGCAGGTACCAGTCCCCAAGGTGCCTCGCCCTCGGAGCGCGGTCCGATTCCGGTGCTGCACCCCGCCAGGTTCACCAGGCGAGTTCGGGTCAGCGTCCATGAGTTGATGATGCCGCTGTCGATCCGATATTCTCCGGAGAGTGAACGGAAAAGCAGGCCGGCGTCCCCGTTATGATTCTCGGCGTGACCCGCGAAGTGGAGGATATCACATTGGGAAGCCATTCGGCCGCAATCGGCCGATTCCTTGGCATTGAGGATCCGTGCTCCATCCCCATATAGCCGAAGAAGGCTCGCGAGTTCGGCCCGTGCGCCGCCCAGGTTGGCGCTCCCGTCAAGGAGGAGAATAGTTCGGGCGGGGTTCGCGTTTCTGTCGAGGGACAGGCAGTAGTCGTAGACAGGAAGCGATGGGGAGTAAACGAGAGTGCGCTCTTCGAGAAGATACTTGCCCCTCGTATTTTCGAGGGCGCCGAACGGCAGAATATGCAGTGGCCCGTCGGGCAGAATCAGCAACACATCCGGCGAGGCGGCGTCCAGTGATGCCTGCACGGGCTCGAGGAGCCTCCCGTGGATTCGTCGTGACCCGGCCCGAAAGGACTTCATGTCGTGCATACGGATGCTGGTTAAGAACTCGGCCACTTCCCGTTCCAGTTCGGGGCGTGCGATCTTTACTGATACGGCCTCTTTGCGGGTTCCACTTTCAAAAAATATGAAAACCTCGTCGTCGCCGACAAAATAGTCAAGCATTGCGGTTCGAAGTGTCACCGCCGGCCTGGGATGGTGCGGCGTCGACTTGGCTGGGAACAACTCGCCCAGACGCTCTCGAAGCGTCATGGATTTGCTTCGCTCTGCATATTCGTGCGCTTTTCCCTTGTCACCGAGCGAGTGGAACAGGAGGGAGACAATTGCCTTGTACGGATCATAGCGACGATCCAAAAACGACTGTCGCAGGTCTCGGTCCTTTACCGCACCCCGAAATTTCTCAATCATTGCGATGGCCGTCTCGTAGTTTGAGAAGGCGCTTGCGTCTTCCCCGGTCTCGCGCAGGATGTTCCCGCGCAAATATCTGGCCCGCCAGTCAATCTCTGGATATTGACCGGAAGCGGCAATAAGCACCGCCCTCTCAAGTTCTGCTCTCGCCGCATCGAACCGTTTTTGTCTCAAGTGGAGTTCCGTCAAAGCCAGCCGGTTTCGGGCTTCCAATTCCCGCATGCTGCCTGTCAGAGCCTTAAGGCTCTCGGTAAAACAGGACTCTGCCTTGTCAAACTCCCCCCGCCGCAGGTAGAGATCCCCTTGCCTGTAAATCAGGTTCAGCTTTCGAGAAAGTTTGACGGGGTTGTTTGTCGCCGTACCGCTCTCTTGAGACGCATCACATTCTCTGATGGCTTCGGCGTAAAACCGCTGCGCATCTGAAGGGTTCCCTGCCGCGTCAAGAACTGCTCCGAGCTTCTCGAGCGAATTCAAAAGGACGAGTTCGTGATTCAACAGGCAGGACAACCTGAAGGCTTCGCTGTATTCGCGCCGGCTGTCCTCGAGGAGATTCAGATCAAGATAGAATCCACCAAGGATGAAGTTTCCGTAAGCCTGCCAGTTGGTGAGATGATATCGTCCGGCCAGGTCCTTTAGTGCGACGGCGTGATTCCGAGCCTGATCGAGTAAGCCCTGTTCCAGGCTTGCGGCGGCAAGCGAGCCGAGGGCTCTGGCGATCAGGTCGGGCGAGCCAATCTGCCGGGCCACCGATAGCATCTGACGATAGGAGGCGACCGCACTCTGGAAATCAGCCTTGCCGTAGTAGTAGCAGTTGCCGCGGAGATGGTAGACATTGTGGAGTTGCCAGAGATCCTGAAGTGCCTTATATCTGAGTTCGAATCTCCGGCTTTGCTGCAGTGCCTTCGTGAAGTCCCTCTTTTCGAATAGTTCCATCATTCCGCGGAAATCCGCGTCCAGGGACTTCTTGATTCGGCGTTGCGGGGGCGAGAGCCCGGCGTAAAACCTCAGCAGATTCTTAAAACTTCGATCTCCCGCCACGGAACCGTACGCGGCTTCCAAAACCTCACCTGCCCAGATCAGATCTTTGGAGCTTAGTCTGCCGGGTCCTACAGAAAGGCCATCCAATTCCAGGCTCTGCCGAACGGCATGCCTGATGGCGACCGGCGCCTGATACGGTGCGAGGCTTATCAGCTTCGAGAGCGAAGCAGCATCCCGGGCTTGGGCAGCGCGCTCCACCTCCGCTTCCACATTTTTTGAGTTGGTAAAGTTGATGCGGCTCTTCAGGTCCCTGAGCTTGCCGGCCCAGATCGAGTCGGAATCCTGAGAGAGGTAGCTGTCGATAACTTGCAGAGCCTCCCGATGCCGGCCGGTCTCAAAAAGAACCCAGGCTTTGTTGTACAAAGCCTCGGCCGACGAAGGACTCAGACGCAAGGCGGCGTTGAAGTCCTCCAATGCGCCGGATAAAAGGGAATTGCGCAAGAGCGCGTCATTCGCCTCCTGTGCTTGCTCATGGCGTGCGACTCCCCTCCCGATGAGGGCCCGTGGGTCATTTGAGTTCGCATCCAGGACTCTCTGGAATTCCGCGTTCGCCAGCCCAAACTTGGACTGGCTCATATACACAGAAGCGAGGCCCAAATGGGCATCAGTCATTCCATCCCGCAGTGCGAGCGCCTGGTGGAAGAGGGTCTCTGCCTGATGAAGCGATTCGGAATTAGACGGGTCGCGGCTCGCGGCTGTCGAGCGAAAAGGAAGATCCAGCCGCAGATCACCTCGGCTCTTCCCCTCATACACGCGCTCGAGCTCCGTCGTTGC
>DASQID010000815.1:0-10402 GCA_035631775.1 Acidobacteriota bacterium | reverse complement strand
GACTCGTATCTACCTCCACCGATTCCATTATCTGGTTTGGATCCGCCGGATTGGCTGCAATTATGTGGTATTGACCACGTGCCAACCCTGAGATCTCGTAGCGCCCCATATCGTCGGCAAATGCCTGTCTGGTCATCCCTGAAGGGCCGGAGATGTTCACCGTAGCGCCCGGAGCCAAAGAGCCGTCGGGCTGTCGCACGATTCCATAGAATGAATACTGCGCCTGTGCCAGGAGAGAGGAGGCAGAGACCAGGCTTGTAACAATAAGGAGTCCTAAAGTCACTCTTGATCTCATGAAATCGCTGCGAGTCTCTTGTATCAGATCGAAGGTCATACACTTATTTTAGTCCCCGGTCTACCGTTGACAAGTCAGCTACAACCTGCAGAGCGGATGGCTTGAGGCGGGCGTTTGGCTCGGTGGAGTTACGGATTCAGGCGGTGCTCAACATGAGACCGGAAGAAGTGAGGAGGTCTCCTTGTGAGACGCTTGGCAGGCGATTCCATAAATACCGTCACATATTTTGCGGATACGGATCAACGCGGATGAACACTGACAAGATGAGACATGAAAATGCAGGGATCAACCATAACAGCAAGCCCGCGCCCTGGAAGGGCGACAGAAGGGCGGTCGTGTTAAGGAGTTCTGTCGCCCCGGGGCTTTGGTCGAGTGGGACGACAAACCCCGGACTGCGCTGCGCTTGCCTGGGGCTACTGGCTTGCCCCTCCGGGGGGCTTCGTCAAGCCGCCCGCTCTGCGGGTGGTAGCTGATTCTTGCGCGAGCCCTTACTTCGCGGGCTCTTTGACCTTGACAATGCGATCGGCGGATACGTCTCTAAGTTCCTGGATAATCCCCGACGGCCAGTGAATCTGCACCAAATCTGCCGATGAGCTACGTCCCAGGCCGAAATGAACCGGCCCGGCACTCGATGAGGCATACCCCACCGCAAAACTGACGTGATTGTATTGGGCGATTCCTCCTGCAACCACCTTGATCCTGGCTCCGATGCCGTCCCGGTTACTCTTCGTTCCCTCCAGATTGAAATCGAGCCAGTGATTGCCGCCCGGGCTGTCGTTAATCCAGATTTCGGCTGGTGCGCTGATCGCACTTACAACCACGTCCAGCCGCCCGTCGCGATTGAGATCTCCCACCGCCGAGCCCCGGTGCCTGCGGGGAGGTTGGGCAGCCAAGCCCGCCGCCGCAGTAAATGCACCGAATCTGCCCTGACCCAGGTTCCGAAACACAGTGTTGGGCTGGGCCACGTGCATCCTTGAGGAGGACTCAAGCGACTGGACATGCCCACGTGTGACGAAAATATCCTTCCAACCGTCGTTGTCGAAATCGGCGATTGTAGGCGAATACCCTGCCATCGACACGCTGAGCACTGTCATGGAACTCTTCTCCGTAATGTCGGTGAAGATTCCGTTTCGATCGTTCCGAAACAAGGGAAAGGTCTCGTGATCGAGAGCCACAAAGACGATGTCTGGATAGCCGTCGTTATCGATGTCCCGAAAATCCACACCCATGCCCGAAATGAACTGCGCATACTCCGCCATCGCAACGCCGGCCTCGAACGCAACCTCCTCAAACTTCCCCCCGCCCCTGTTGTGGAACAGTGAATTGTAGAGCTTGTCGTTAGATACAAAGATATCAGGCAGGCCGTCCAGGTCGTAGTCTGCGATCCCAACGCCCATGCCCTTGCCCGGATGGGCACGAATTCCGGACTCCACCGATATATCGCGGAACGTGCCGTTCCCCTTGTTGAGGAACAACTGATTCGGAGTGGGCTTGTAAAATTTCGGATGGCAGTAATCCAGCCGGCCCGGTGCCGCCTCACAGTGCGGCTCGGAATTGATGTCCCATGAAAGATAATTGACCACAAAGAGATCGAGAAGCCCGTCGTTATTGACGTCCAGCCACGCGCCACCCACCGACCATAAGGGCCCGTACTGGCTGTCAACCGTATGGATGCCGGCCCGGTCAGTGACGTCGGTGAAGGTACCGTCGCCATTGTTGTGATACAACCGGTTGCCGTGGACGCCGCCGACAAATATGTCTTTGAATCCGTCGTTGTCGTAGTCGCCGACCGCAACACCATTGTCAAAGCCGGTGCCTGCGAGGCCGGACTTCTGCGTCACGTCCCTGAATCCTCCGTTGCCATCGTTTTCGAAAAGGCGGTTGGAGTACTCTGGAGATGACTTCTTGAGAGTCTGGATATCGGCACCATTGGTGAAGAAGATGTCCGGCAGGCCGTCATTGTTATAGTCGAAGATTGCCACGCCACCAGCCATCGTTTCGGGTGCATGTCGCTGCGGCGTTTCGCAGCTGTTCAGAGTGAAATCGATTTTTTGATAAACAAAGTGGATGGGTGAATTGAGGCTCCCGCCGGAAGCAGCCGCCCAGAAAACGGCGATCAGTACTGCCGTAGTCATGATTGTTCGCCGGCCGGCTGTGGGGAATGCCGGGCAACGATGCGGACCGCTGTTCAGGGCCGGCTCATCGATCATGGCACGGGCGGCCTGTTGCGTCCGGGTATGTTGACGAGAGGTTCGACCTGTTCCGTGGCTGCCAGTTTCTTAACCTTGGCGAATTCCGATTCCGCTTCCTGCTCGCGACCGATAGAACGCCAGAGCTTCCCGAGACGATAGTGCGCATCCGGTTTCGAGGGATCAAGACGGATCGCCTCGCGGAGGTGCAGCACAGCCCCGGCATTGTCATTCTTAGCAGCAAGAATGACACCCAGGTCCATGTGCGCCAGCCGGTTTTTCGCGTCCAGCTTCAGTGCCTGCTGCAAGTGTTCAAGGGCTTGCTGATCGTTCTCCGTGTGCATTTCTGCGTCGCCCAGATAGGTCAACGCTTGAGGGTGTCGGGGTTGATCCGCGAGTTCTGCGCGGAATTCGCGGCTTGCCTCTTCATAACGCTTCTGCTTCCAATAGAGATAGCCGAGGCCGAAGTGCGCCTCCGGCTCATGGGGGGACATCTTGACGGCCGCTTCAAACTCTGAGGTGGCCTGCTCCACCTGGTTTGCCGCGTCGAGCACCTCGCCGAGAAGCATGTGAATTGGCGCCGAATCCGGGCTTTTGACGAGGAGGACCCGGTACTGGTCGATCGCGTTCTGGTACTGTCGTGACCACAGGTAGCTCTGAGCAAGCTTGTATCGCAGTTCCACGTTATCGGGTTCCTGATCGGCAGCCTGTCTCAGCTGAGATGCAGCGTCCTCGAATCTCCTACAGCCGAAGTAGCTCATCCCAAGCAACACCCTGGCTTGAAAGCTGGCCGGATCAGCCTTGGTGGCCTTCTCGAATGCGGCTGCCGCGTCAGGAAACCTGTTCGTTTTGAGATAAGCCAAGCCCAGGTTCAGGTATAAACCGGGCATCTGAGGTTCCAGGGCAAGGGCGGCACGGTAATGCGTGATTGCGAGATTATATTTGCCCTCACGGGCAAGAGCCAGTCCGGTAGCGGCCTCGGCTGCGGCTTTCGGGTCGTCTGCCGACCACAACCAGGCGGCCGACAGGAAGAAGACAATCAGGCATTTCATGGTATCGGGGCCGGCTTTTTATACGGGCTAATCTTACCATACGGAAATGAGACCCGGGCGGACGAGGCGTGAAGTGCTAAACCAGCGGCTTCTGAGACCACTCCATCGCGGATTACTGGCTGCGGGTTGACTCCGGCCGATCGGAGATGTCCTCCGCAATAGGCAGAGCACGATTCGGAATTCGTGCTAGAATGCCCGCCCCATGGTATTCCCAGTCGCCCCACGCTTGCCTCAGGAGCAGTGGCGCCGCAACCGTCTGGCCATCAACATCGCTGCCGCACTGGTCTATGCCGGCTTCACCTTCGTGATGCCATTTCTCCCACTCTACGTCAAAGAGCTGGGTATCCAAGGCGACGCAGAAATCGCGACGTGGTCCGGGATCCTCATCACCGTGGCACCGCTGCTCGCGGGATTCCTCGGCCCCTTGTGGGGAAGGATGGGGGACCGCTACGGCATGAAGATCATGGTGGAACGCTGCATCCTTGCCTTGGCTCTTCACTGGGGATTCTTCGGATTTGCGGCGAACACCTACCATCTCCTGGTGTTGAGGATCGTTCTCGGCATGTTCGGGGGCTTCGGCATTCTCGCGATGCCCTTGCTCGTGTCCACAACGCCGAGGGAACACATGAGTCGCTCGATCGGATACCTCCAGACAGTCCAGATGATTTCCTCGGCGGTCGGCCCGCTGATCGGCGGGATGCTCGCAGACTGGATCGGCATCCGGAGTACGTGCCTGGTGAGTACTGCATTGAACGTCCTCGGACTCATCCTGGTCAATCGGCTTTACCGCGAAGGACATTCGGACGACCGGTCGCCAAAGTCCGGCGCAGCTGAGAGAATATCGCTCAGAGAGGCAGCGGCACTTCCTGCCTTTGGGACGATGATCGCCGTGATTTTCTCGGTAAACTTCGTCGAGCGCAGCTTTACACCCGTGGTGCCGCTTTACATACTCCAGCTTGGAACCAGTTTGAGCCATGCGGCGAAGACTGCCGGCCTGATTCTTTCGTTGGGCCTGCTCTCCGAGGCGATTTCCGCATCCGTCCTGGGCAATCAGCTGAGGACGATCGCCCCGCGCAAGCTTCTGCTTTGGAGGCTGGCTGCGGGACTGCTGGTGAGTTTCCCGATGGGTCTGGTCTGGTCGACGTCCCAGCTCCTTCTCCTGCGCCTGCTGATGGGCCTGCTGGCCGGAGGATGCGTGGTTGTGGTCTATACCTTGGGAAGCCGGGTCATACCGGCACATTCGCGGGCGACCTCCTTCTCTTTTCTTTCCAGTTCCGGCCTCCTGGGAGCCTCCTTGGGGCCGGTGGTGGCAGGAGCGCTCACGCATCTCAGCCTCCGTGCGATCTTCTTTTTCAACAGCTTCGTATTTCTCCTCTTGCTGGCTCTCTCATATCGGACTGTTGGGGGAAATGCGGCGCAGGGCAGCAGCCGACTTTCCGAGGAGCCGGTGCACCGTGAATTTCACGAAATCTAGCAGGCCTGAATGCGGCGGCGCTCGTATCCTTGGGGCGGGTCACCGGCTGCGCCCGACACCCACTCTCGGGCACATGGGACAGATGGGGCACTTGCTGCACCAGGGAGACACGGGCACGCATAGGTTCTGACCGAAGGTCACCAGTATGTCGTTATAGGTCTTCCAGTGCTTCCTGGGGAGCTTTGCCCTGAGGGCGAATTCGGTCTCTTCCGGATTCTTGGTTTTTACATATGCCCAGATATTCGTTATGCGGTGGACATGCGTGTCGACGCAGATCCCGTAATCGCCATATCCCACGGTGATCACAAGGTTGGCTGTTTTCCGCCCGACGCCGGGTAGTTTCAGCAGTTCATCCAACTCGCGCGGGACTTTGGCGTCGTATCTGTCAAGGAGAAGCCGGCACGTCTCGCGCAGGTTACTCGCCTTTGTACGATAAAACCCCACGGGATAGATCAGTTCCTCGATCTCGCGTAGCGGCATGGACGCAATCGCCTTCGGCGTTGATCCACGGGAGAACAGCCTGTTGGAGGCCTGTTCGGTCACGGCGTCCTTCGTTCGCAGGGACAGGATGGTGCTGACGAGAGTCTCGAAGGGACGGTCAATAGCGCGGTCGGCGATTACACCGACTGCCGGCACTTTCCATTTGCGGATTTCGCGCTTCAGAACCCGCAAGATCTTCTCCAGAGTCGCAGTGTCCATGCCCGGTTACTCTGCCACGAATTACTCGAATTGCACGAGGAATCTTTGGGGGTTGATTCCGCGGCGCACGCAGGAAATGATAAAGACGTGGATGGATTGATCAGGGTAGGGGTGATTTCGGATACACACGGCCTTCTTCGGCCGTCGGCTCTGGGCGCACTGCGCGGGGTGGATCACATTGTCCATGCGGGCGACATCGGCTCGCAGGAAGTGCTTTCTGCACTGCAGAAACTTGCCAAAGTCACGGCCATCCGCGGCAACACCGACACGGGGGCTTGGGCCTGCGGCCTTCCGAAAACCGAAACGATTGAATTGGGCGGAGTGCATCTCTATATCATTCACAACGCATACGACCTGGATCTCGATACGGGGGCAGCAGGGATCGCGGCTGTGATATCCGGCCACTCCCACCAGCCGGCCATCGAGGTGAAGGAGGGCATGCTTTTCTTCAACCCCGGGAGCGCCGGTCCGCGCCGGTTCCATCTTCCGATAGCGCTGGGGTTTCTCTCAATCCAGCGGGAATCGGTCTCGGGGACAATCAAGCTGCTGGAGCCATGAAATGCGGGAAACTGCCACGCGAATCATCTCGTGAAATTCGGCAATTCGTGGCAGTTTTGGAGTGACCCTGCTGAGCTATAATTCAGACATGACGAAGAAGACGGCGAGTGACAAGGACCTCTCGTACTCTGATATCCCATACGGGAAGGCAATGATCCGTTCTTCGAAGTTCAAGATCAGCACGCCGTTCGAACCCCAGGGAGATCAAGCCGCCGCCGTAGAGCAGCTCGTGAAAGGTGTCGAGGATGTCGAGAAGCACCAGGTTCTGCTGGGCGTCACCGGATCAGGCAAGACCTTTACGATGGCGAAGGTCATTGAGGCGTTGCAGCGGCCCACATTGGTGTTGGCTCACAACAAAACGCTCGCTGCACAGCTGTACCGGGAGTTCAGGTCTTTCTTCCCGGACAACGCGGTGGAATACTTCGTCTCCTATTACGATTACTATCAGCCTGAAGCGTACATCGCCGCCACCGACACCTACATCGAAAAGGACGCCCTCATCAACGACGAAATCGACCGGCTGCGTCATTCCGCGACGCGTTCACTTTTCGAACGCCGTGACTGTATCATCGTGGCGAGCGTCTCATGCATTTACGGTCTGGGCTCGCCGGAAGCCTACTACGGCATGCTTCTCTTTCTGGAGAAAGGACAGCGAATCGAGCGGGATGAAATTCTCCGGCGTCTGGTCGAAATGCAGTTTGCCCGCCAGGATTACGGGCTCGAACGCGGTTTCTTTCGCGCGCGCGGAGACACTGTCGAAGTTTTTCCCACTTACGAGGACTATGCGATCCGGATCGAGATGTTCGGCAACGAAATCGACTCGATCGCGCAGATAGATCCGATCACCGGGCGGGTGCTCAAAAAGCACGATCGCATGCCCATCTATCCGAAGTCGCACTACGTGCAGCCTCGCGATCAGCTGCTGCGCGCCATTGAGACCATCAAGGAAGAGCTTGAAGAGTGGCGGACGAAACTCGAGCAGGAAGGCAAGCCCCTCGAGGCGCACCGCGTTCACCAGCGGACGATGTTCGACCTCGAAATGATGAAGGAGCTGGGTTATTGCCGTGGCGTGGAAAACTACTCGCGCCACCTGACGGGACGGCAGCCCGGCGAGCCGCCCCCCACGCTTCTCGATTATCTTCCCCGGGATTCGATCATGTTCGTCGACGAAAGCCATGCCACGATCCCCCAGGTTCGCGGCATGTATTTCGGGGACAGGTCGAGGAAAGAAAACCTGGTCAAGTACGGCTTCCGGCTCCCTTCCGCCCTGGATAACAGGCCGCTGAATTTCAAGGAGTTTGAGGAGCGGATAAATCAGGTGGTCTACGTTTCGGCGACGCCGGGTCCCTACGAACTCACGAAATCCGGAGGCGTCGTGATCGAACAGCTCACTCGCCCGACAGGTCTCACAGACCCGGAAATCGAGATCCGCCCTGTCGCCCATCAGGTCGACAGCCTGATGGAGGAAATTCGCGCCCGCGCCGAAAAGGACGAGCGAGTGCTGGTGACCACCCTGACCAAGCGCATGGCGGAAGACCTTGCCGAGTATTACACCGAACTCGGCCTCCGCGTTCGCTACCTCCATTCGGAAGTGGAGACGCTGGACCGGATCAAGATCCTCCGCTCTCTGCGTGCCGGCGAGTTTGATGCGCTTATCGGCATCAACCTGCTCCGGGAAGGATTGGATCTGCCCGAGGTTTCCCTCGTAGCGATCCTCGACGCCGACAAGGAGGGGTTCCTTCGCTCCACGACATCATTGGTCCAAACCGTAGGTCGGGCTGCCCGGCATATCAACGGCAAGGCCATTCTGTTTGCCGACACGATCACCGGGTCCATGAAGGCAGCGATCGATGAGACCAATCGCAGGCGCGCGACGCAACGCAGTTACAACGAGGCGCACAACATCATTCCCCAGTCTATAATCAAGCCGCTCGATCCGGAGTTGGTGAGGATCTACGAAGGTGACTACTACGAGGTGCCTGCGGTCGCGGAAGAGATGCCCAAGTACCGATCGGCGGAAGAACTGGAGAAGGAAATCCAACGACTCGAAGGGGAGATGCGTGACGCTGCCAAGGAGTTCGAGTTCGAACGCGCGGCCGCTCTGCGCGACCAGGTCAGGAAACTCAAGAAGGCTGAACTTGACTTTCTCGAGCCTCCCCAATCCGCAGAATCGCATGATGCGTAGCTGGGCCGTTGTCAGATCCGCCTTGAACACAACCCGGGGAACACATGATTCAAGCCGTTCGTCGATCCAATGCGCTGTCCGGGACCGTGCTTCTGCCCGGTGACAAATCGATTTCTCACCGTTATGCAATGCTCGCCTCCGTAGCTGAAGGCATTTCGGAGATCCGGCGCTTCGCTTCGAGCCAGGATTGCCACAGCACCTTGCGCTGCCTTCGGGATCTTGGCGTGGAGGTGAGGGAGGACGGCGACGCCTTAACCATTTGCGGCCGCGGCCTTCGGGGATTGAGGCAGCCGACCGGGATGCTGGACGCGGGCAACTCGGGCACTACTATCCGGCTGCTCTCCGGGATTCTCGCGGGCCAGCCGATCGACTCCTCCATCACGGGCGACGAATCGCTCTGCAGGCGTCCCATGGGGAGGATCATTCAGCCGCTGCGGCTGATGGGCGGTGCGGTGGAGTCGCGCGACGGTGGACTCCCGCCCTTGCGGATTCGCGGTGGAAAACTGAAGAGCGTCCGCTACAGCCTGCCGGTTGCAAGTGCGCAGGTGAAATCCTGTGTCCTGCTCGCGGGTCTATACGCCGATGGTGTGACTGCGGTTGAGGAGGCCGTTCCTACCCGGGATCACACGGAAATCGCGCTCGTGCAGTTCGGCGCTTCCGTGCGAAACGACGGCAACTGGATCGAGGTGGTATCCGGGCCCCGGCTGCAAGCGCAGAGACTGGCAGTCCCAGGAGATCTTTCCGGTGCAGCATTTTTCCTCGTCGCTGCGGCGCTGATACCGGGCTCGGAGGTCTTTCTGCCTGGAGTCGGAGTGAACCGGCGCCGACGCGAGTTGCTCGACTATTTGTGCGATGCCGGGCTTGATCTGGCCGTGGAGAATGAGTCTCACGACGCGGGCGAACTAAGGGGGGATCTGCGTGTCCGGTACAACAAGACGCTTCTGGGGAATCGACTCCGCCCAATTCAGGGGAAACTCGTCGCAGCCCTGATTGACGAAATCCCTGTGCTCGCCGTTCTTGGCTCGCAAGTCGCGGGCGGCCTCGATATCTCCGATGCCCGCGAACTCCGAATCAAAGAAAGCGACAGGATCTCCGCGCTGGCGGTCAATCTGCGCGCCATGGGTGCCGAGGTGGATGAAAAACCCGACGGGCTCAAGATCCGGGGAGGCTGCCGCCTGTACGGTGCGGACGTTGACACCCGGGCGGATCACAGGATCGCCATGGCGTTCGCAGTTGCGGGGCTTGTCGCAACTGGCGAGACGCGGATCAATCAGGCCGAGTGTGCGGACGTCAGCTTCCCGGGTTTCTGGCGTTGCCTGCGCGAAGTCAGCAGGCAGTAGTCGCCAGTCAGTCTCCGGTGCTGCCACGGCCGCAAAGGCGGATGATTTCGCGTGCCGCATCCTCAATGGTGAGGCCGGTGACATCGAGGCGCAAATCCGCTCTGGAGTAAAACGGAAGGCGGCGCTGCAGCAGTTCCGCCATCTCCGACGGGGTCGAGAATAAGGGTCGCGTGCCGTCCGACGGGCATCTGGCCTGAAGCAATTCCATGGGCGCATCCAGCCACACGCTGACTCCTGTGGATTTCACCATTTCCTGATTGGCCTCGCTGCAGAACGCCCCTCCGCCCAGAGCGACAACCAAGTTACGCCGTCGCCCCACTTCCCGTAGTGCAGCGCTCTCCATCGCGCGGAAGCATGGTTCTCCCTTTTGGCTGAAGATGTCGCGGATGGGAACGCCTTCCCGCTCTTCGATGGCTGTATCCAGATCCACAAACTCCCAGCCAAGGAGCCGCGCGAGATCCTGTCCCACGCTGGTCTTGCCTGCGCCCATGAAACCCACGAGATAAATAATCGCTCGATTCATATTTCCGGGACAGCTTACTCAGGACCTGTGCAGAATCCACTTCGCAAATTGGTACGAAAGAAAACCACCTGTGGCGCCGGTCATCAG
>DASQID010000814.1:0-4936 GCA_035631775.1 Acidobacteriota bacterium | reverse complement strand
CGTACAAAGGCCTTTCGCCCCTTATAGTTGCTCTGCACCTGTTTTTCAGGTGCAGAGCATTCCCCAGCAGTTTCGAAGCCGGGCGCGCAAAATGTTTATGATTGTTCGATCGTTGGCAGAAAGGTTGTGCGAGCTTATGCTTGCATTGCAACGATCTGAACACGCATCGTCCCACTGCCGGGGCTCAGCATTATGCAATATCCTATCCGGGGGCTTGCGCCCCCGGCTACTTGCTTGGGCCCCTCCGGGGCCCGACCTGATGGGCGATTCATCTGCTTTATCGCGCCGAAAGCGCCCCGGAGGGGCGCCAGCCAGTAGCCCCGGGCAAGCGAAGCGCCGCCCGGGGTTGGGATTCTCGAGAATAACCAGAGCCCTGAAGGGGCGACAGATAACACATGGCGTACAAAGGTCTTTCGCCCCTGCCGGGGCTCAGCATTATGCAATATCCTATCCGGGGGCTTGCACCCCCGGCTACTTGCTTGGGCCCCTCCGGGGCCCGACCTGACATGCGATTCGTGGAGTTTCGCGACAGAAACTAGTCTAGGACCTGACACAGCAGGAACAAAAGTACGAAGGACGAACAACGAATGGAACGTGACTCGAGTAATTCGTAATTCGTACTTGCTCACTGGAGGTTCTTGGCATTCTTTGCGCCTTGCCGGAGATATTTCAAAAACTCAGCGCGAAGAACGCTAAGCAAAAGAAGAAGTGCCTCAGAGTGGCAAAGATCCGCTGGCCCGGCCGGTCGGCGCCGAATTATTCATCCTGACGGCGTTGGTCTCATTGCTCGTTGGAACAGTGCTGCTGTTCCGCGAGCGAGAGCTGATGCTCGGACACTTCTATCGTCCTGAATTTCTCGCCATCACGCATACCATCACGCTGGGCTGGATATCCATGCTCATGATGGGTGTGCTTGTCCGCCTGTGTCCCCGTGCACTCGGCATACAGGCGAAGTCCCGGCGTTGGCTTCTTGTCCAATACCTCTTGATGCTGATTGGGTACACCGGGATGGCATTTCACTTCTGGTCGTCGCTGTATCTAGGCATGGCAACTGCTGCAGTCCTGATAGTCCTTGCCGCCGGTATCCAGATCTACAATTTTAGCGGCGTTTTTGCGCGCCTGCGCGGCCCGGACTGGCTTCCACGCTATGTTTTCGCAGCAATGCTCAATTTCCTTCTCGCGGCAGTCCTGGGAACCCTGCTCGGCTTCAACAAGATATATGACGTGATAGGGGGCCAGTTCTTCCCGAACATCTTCGCGCACGCGCACCTCGCGGCGTTGGGTTGGGTGACGATGACGGTCATCGGGTTCGAGCATCGTCTGCTCCCCACGTCCAAACCGAATGCCGGCACTCGCTGGCCTGCCATACGATTTTGGTTTCTCGAGGCCGGAGTGCTCGGCCTTGTCCTCAGTCTGCTTGCCGTGGCGCGCTGGATGCCCCTATGCGCTGCAGTTGTTGCAGCATCTCTCTGGATGCACGCCTGGCGTCCCGCCTGGATGCTGCTGCGGGGCAAGGTGCAGGACAGGGCGTCCGCGTGGGCTACGATCGCGATCCTGTTCATGGTCCTGGATTCGATTGCGGGTCTGATGCTGAGCCTGGGCATTCCCGGCCCACAGACTGCGATCCGCATGCGGCTTCAACTGGTCTATGGATACGTGGGATTGCTCGGGTGGATAACCCTGACCGTCATGGCATTGGCCTATAAGCTCTTCCCGTTGTTTGTATGGGAGGAACGCTTCCGGTCGATGTGGGGAAGGGAACCCGTTCCAGCCATGCGCGATCTTTACAGCACGCCTGTGCAGACTCTGTCGAACGGATTCGTTTCGATCGGGGTTATGGGAACGTCAGTCGGCGTGATCGCAGGCTACCTGCCGCTGATCACCTTTTTTCACGGAATGGTCGTTGTCGGCGCAGCAGCCTTCATGGTGAATTTCTTCATGATGGCCCGCTGGGCTCTTCTGAAGAAAGAATTCCATCCGTCGAAGGAAGACTGGGAGCGCTTCCATTTCAACTTCCCGGACAGTCGATCACGAGAGCCACGGCTGGAATGATCGGAGTCACGTCTCGCCTGACCCCTGATCCCTGGCCCCTGATCCCCGTCAGTCGAGATCAATGTCCCGGGTCGGTTTGGACACCGGCTCGTCCTTGCTTTTCTCCAGTGCCGCCTCGAACTTGCGCTCCAGGATTTGCGACTTCATCTTCACATCTTCTGTGCTCTGTTTGAAGATCGCTTCGCGCCTGGCAGCCTGCTCCCGCAGGAGAGCCGCTGCCCGGTCGAGATCGGGCGCATTGGAGTGCTTTGGAGGGGCGTCGTGGGCAATCACCTTGCGAAGCTTGGGATCAATCGTCAGCTTGGCCTCGCAGCAAGGACAAGTCACCACGATATCCGTCAATTTTGGTCCGCTCATGTCCTCGATGCTACGCGGACAAGTCCCCCCTGTCAACCTGGTCGGAAGGAGGAGAAGGAGGATCCGGCGACACCAAGAGACGAAATGCGAATGACGAACTCGGCGCACGGGATTCCCGATTGCGTCCATTCGTACTTCGTGCTTCGCCATTCCCCATCAATTCCCCCTGCTTGCTTGACTTTCTAAGCCCTTCAGTGTAAGTCTGGTCCTGCTTGACCTGCCCTATTTTGCGCAGGAAACCGCTCTTCGGAGTGCAAGCATGGTTTCGAAAGAGAGAATGATACTCATTGTCGACGACGATCCTGACTTCAGAGCTTCGACGGCAGCGATACTGCAATCACAAGGATATAAAGTGGTAGCCGCAGAAAGCGGTAAAGAGGGATTGGCGAAGTTTTCATCAGAGCCGCCCGATCTGGTCATCCTAGATATCATGATGGAGTATGACTCAGCCGGATACGAGGTTAACCAAGCCATCAAATTTCGCGAGGAATTTTCGCGGCATGTACCGATTCTGATGGTCTCGTCTATTCAGGTCAATCCCGCAACCCTCTTTAGCCGCGCCACCGAGGTAGAACTGGTCACGCCGGATGCTTACTTGACAAAGCCGCTTGACATCCCACAGTTTCTCGAGCAGGTTCGCATCCTGCTCGAAGGGCGTCCTAGTCAGGAACTCACTCACAGGCATGTGGTTGCGCCCTGACGCGCAATACGCGACGTGACGTTCGTGGCCTTCCTCCTGTCGCAATCTGCCTAGCGGCGCGAGGTCTACCCTTATCAGGGCCAGGCATTCCCATCATCGTGTGGGTCATTTCGCGCACCCTAGGGCCTTAGTCGAATCGTCATGTGGCAGTAACCTGTTTAATATTAATGGCTTGCCGATATGTCGCCGCCGGAACGCCGTTTGCGTGTTTATTTTTGATTTATGCCAATCGGCTCGAACTGCCGATTGTGAATTCGTCGGCGTATGGATCGGATTATGTCAAATGCCCCGCAGAACAATTTGGTGATGGTGATCGACGATGACGAGATCATGCGTCTCTCCTGCGAGCAGATTCTCAAGAAGGTCGGCTACAGGGTTGAGACCTTTGGCAACGGCCATGAAGGCATCGAGAGACTGAAGATAGTCCGCCCGCCGCTGCTGGTAGTCGACATCAAGATGCCGGAGTTGGACGGCTTCGAGGTCATCAAGATTGTCCGAAAGATCGATCCCGACCTGGTCATCGTGGTCATCACCGGATATGCCACGATAGAGACGGCGGTGGACGCCATGAAGGCCGGCGCCTACGACTTTCTGCCGAAGCCGTTTACCCCGAGCGAGCTGCGGCTGATCATCGACCGCGGTTTCGAGCGCTGGCGCCTCACAAAGGAAGCGCAACTCCTGCGCAGGCAGAAGGAGGAGGTTGAGCGCAAGTTTGTCACCCTGGTTTCACACCAGCTGAAGGGTCCCATCGGAGCGGTCAAGCAGTATCTGGACGTGCTCATGTACACTTGCCGGGACCAGATGCCCGAAAAAGCGTTGGAGTGGATCACCCGTTCCCAGCTCAGGCTCGGTGAAATGCTGACGATTATCCAGGACTGGCTCGCACTCGCAAAAATCGACCGGGGCTCTCTGTGCGAGCGCACTAAGACCACCGACCTCATCCAGATCGTGGAAAACATCGTGCGGGAGCAGCAGCAGACACCGGGTGCCGGAGGCATTACGATCAGCACATCATTCGCACCTGAACTCCCGCCTGCTGCCGGCGATCCGGTTAGCCTAAGCATGCTCGTCAGCAACCTTGTCGGGAACGCAGTCAAATATAACCGACCCGACGGAACGGTCACAATCAGCGTCAGCAGCGAGGGCAAGCAGATCAAGCTCGAAGTGCGGGACACCGGCATCGGCATTCCACGCGAGTTTATGCCCCACTTATTCGAAGAGTTTTACCGGGTCAAGACGCCGGAGACGGAAAAGATTCCGGGCACAGGTCTCGGCCTGGTTATCTGCAAGAGAATCGCATCCGAGCTGGGGGGAAGCATCGAGGTTGAGAGCGAGGAGGGAAGCCACACCGCCTTCACCGTATATCTACCCTCGGCAGAAATAGCCGCAGAGGTTCCAGCATGCGCTGAGAAGGACAAATAGCCTGCACCATTTAAAATCTGAGGAACAACGTGGCAAACGGGGTCAGGGGCCAGAGACCCTGGGCCGGTGATTGGTTGAAAGGCAACGATGATTACCTCACCAATCCCCTGACCCCGACCCCTGATCCCTGGCCCCTTTTCTGGTGAATGATAATGAGTGATCCCAAGAAAGTACTGATCATCGACGACGATCCCGACTTTGTGACCGCGATCGAATCGCTCCTCGAGTCGGCGGGATTTGGGGTTCAGCGCGCAACAAACGGGCGCGACGGACTTCGGCTGGCGAAGGCGTCCCAGCCGGACCTGATCCTGTTGGACGTGATGATGACCGAGAGAACCGAGGGATTTTTTGCGCTGCAGGAACTGCGCCGTGTCCCGGGACTGAATCGGACGCCGGTCATCGTCA
>DASQID010000813.1:0-3776 GCA_035631775.1 Acidobacteriota bacterium | reverse complement strand
AGTCCCCCCCCCTGCAAGCACTCGTATCGAGCCAACCGCACCCCCTGTACCGCCCACAACCCCGGCGCCCGAACCCAGACCCGGCCCGCCTGCCAAGGAAATCAAACCATCCTTGCCGCCTCAGCCCTCCATCCCTCCATCCGTGAAACCTTCGCAGTCCGTCGTGTCTGAGAGTCCACCGATCCGCATTGGTCTGGAGACATCCGGCCGTGAAGTGAAGATATCCTCCCCAGGACAGTATTACCTCCTCGAGAAGGCAACAGAAGCCACCCGTCAACCGGTCAACGGGGAAGTGCAGATACGCGTCGAACACGAGGCGGGAAGATCAGACGTGAGGTACCGCGTTCAGGTCGCCTCCTTTTCGAGGCACGATCCGGCTGAGGAATTACGCAGGAAGCTGGTTGACAAGATCTCGAAGGCCGTGGACGTACACGAAAACCGAGAGTTGGGGAGATATCAGGTCCGCGTCGGCGAGTTCTCGAGCCGTGAGGAAGCTCGACTGTTCGCGGAAGGAACCCTGAGGCGGGCCGGATTTCGGGACTTCATCATTGTGAGGGACAATGATGAAATCCGGACAGGCGAGCCTGTCGTCACGCTGCGCGGGGCAAATGACCTTTTTCGAGTGAGCAAGGCCGGATTCATTTTCTTCCCCTCTTCACCTTCGAATATGCTGCGGTACGAGGGAAAGCCTTACCGCGGATTCCTCGAGTTGAGCCTCAACAGGAGTGGACGCATAACCGTCGTCAACCAGTTGGGTATTGAAGAATATCTTCTTGGGGTCGTTCCGGCCGAAATGAGCCCTGATTCATACCCAGAGCCGGCAGCGCTGGCTGCTCAGGCGATAGCCGCGCGAACTTATGCACTAAAAAATACGGGGCGCTTCAGATCAGAGGGCTTCGACCTTACGGCCGACATCCGATCACAGGTCTATCCCGGCTTCTCCGGTGAGAAGGAAGCTACAGATGAGGCCGTGCGGCAAACCTTCGGTCTCGCAATCTACTACGAGAACCAGCTGATCGAGGCAATGTATTCCTCCACTTGCGGCGGACGGACGGAAGACTACGCCAACGTGTTTGACGGCCCGCCTGTGCCGTATCTGAGAGGGGTGGTGTGTGCCACCGAGGCCAGCCTACAACGTGAAGTCCGGGTGGAATTGAAGGGTGCTCACGGCCTGGATCAACCGGTCTATTCTGATGAGGGAGTGGTCGCCAGTAGGGGGTTGACCCTGGCACGCGTCCTGGGAATTGTGGGTGCCCGCAGTCTTACAGCCGCTTATCTTTCGGATCCGCCCACGACGGACGAGGTGCTGGAATGGATTCGATTCGCCAGGCGCATCGCTGGCCGGACCTCCCCTCAGAACCCGCCTGGCAATCTCAATTTGGCCACGCGCGCCGAGTTCCTCCGGTATGCAGCTCAATCCTTTTTCGGCATTCAGGAAATCGAGCGCCGAGTATCAAACGCGGATGCCGACTATTATCTAGCAAACCTGACCGACGGCGGCGCAGTCCCTCGAAACGCACGCAGAGCGATTGCCTACCTCATGCAGCAGGAGCTGTGGCGCGCGAATGCCGAAAATCGAGTTCGCCCCGAAGAATCTATCCGTCGGGCCGATGCACTCTTACTTCTCGTGCGCTGCATCGAATCTGTCCAGCCTCAAATACTCCGTAGGGGAGTCTTTGTCGGCAAGGAGAACGGCGCTGCCGCAGAAGCCGGCGGCGACGTTTCATCTCAAGTGGTTACAGTCAAGTCAGGCAATAAGGCACAAGCGTTTCCAGTGTCCGGAGATGTTTCGCTCTTCTTGAATTCGAAAGGCTCGAGTACCCCGACGGATAGGCTCAAAATGATAGGGAACGAAAGACTCTCCTTCCATTTGGCGGATGATGGGCGCATAGATTTTCTGGAAGTCGAACTGAATCCGACCGGTACTTCAAGCGACCGCTATTCACCGGTGGCCACATGGGATGTCACCATCACCAGATCGACGCTGGCAGAAAAACTGCGTTCCCTGACCGGAGGAATAGGTGAGCTCAGAGACCTCCAGCCATGGAAGCTTGGGACATCCGGTCGGGCTGTTCAGATTCATGTCATCGGCAGCCGGCGTAGTTTGGTACTGAACGGCTACAGAGTTCGTAACGCGCTTGGCCTCAAGGATACTCTGTTCACTATCTCCCGCTCACTCGGCGCTGACGGCAGCATCGAGAGTTTCACGTTTCATGGACGGGGATGGGGGCACGGCGTAGGATTGTGCCAGGTAGGTGCTTTTGGCATGGCTCGCGCCGGACGGTCCTACGAAGAAATACTGAAGGCCTATTACCAAGGTGTTGAAATAAGGAAAGCTTACTGATCAGAGACCAGGGATCGGGGGCCAGGGGTCAGGGACCAGGAATTAAGAGTTGGAGGTTAGGAAGTAGCACACAATAACTCCCATGAGCATTGCAGTTGTCCCTGATCTCGGTCTCTGACCCCTGTCCCCCGGCCCCTATTGCGGTATGGATCGACGGCGCTCACAAATATTGGGAATCATCGTGCTGGCAGCCCTCCTGCTGGTCATCGCATGCCTCCGCTATTATCTCAAGCTGGGTTAAGTCCTATGTCCGAAGGCGATTATCCCGGGCTCGTCGTCCTCGGTCCAACGGCGTCAGGCAAGACCCAGCTCGGCCTGGCAATGGCGGAACGGTTCCGGGGAGAAATCATAAGCTGTGACGCGCTTCAGGTTTACCGTCATATGGATATCGGTACGGCAAAGGCAACCGCATCCGATAGGGCAAGGGTACTCCACCACGGTCTGGACCTCAAAGATCCCGGCGAGGATTTCTCTGCAGGCGATTATCAGCGCATTTCACGAGAATCTCTGACTGCGATCCGCGGGCGTGGCGCTCTGCCGCTGGTAGTTGGCGGAACCGGTTTCTACTTGCGGGCGCTCATCGATGGTCTCTTCGAGGGCCCCGGGAGATCTGACGCCTTGAGGACTCGGATGCGACGGATCATCAGCCGGCGCGGGACCAATTGCCTATACGACGCCTTGCGCCGGGTTGACCCAGGGACTGCAGGACAGATCTCGCCGACGGACTCCGCAAGAATCATCCGAGCCTACGAGATTTATCTGCTTACGGGAAGACCTATGAGCTGGTGGCAGTGCCGGCCCCGAGATGCACTGAGAGGATACCGTTGGCTCAAACTCGGAATTACGGTCCCCCGGCCTCTGCTCTATGAAAGAATCAACCGGCGAGTCGAAGAGATGTTCGACCGGGGCTTCGTGGAAGAAGTCAAGGGATTGCTCGAGCGTTATCCCAGGAATTGCCAGGCGTTCAAAGCCATCGGCTATCGGGAGATCGCCTCTTACCTCGAAGGAAGACTCACCCTGCAGCAGGCCAGAGAAGAAACACAACAGGAGAGCCGGCGATACGCCAAGCGGCAGATGACGTGGTTCCGTTCCGACCCGAACGTCGTCTGGCTCGATGGGGAGGCGGGGACCGCGGCGCTCGAGGTGGAGGCCGCCCGGCTTGCGGATGAGTTTCTGGCCTGTCGTGGTGTCAGGTCTTGAAAATTTCACGTTGGCCACCAGTTTCGTCCCCGGCGGCCTGCAGTGAGGCCAAAATGAGACTCTTGACTGAATTGCGCAGCGCCGCCGAACTTGTATCCGGCACGACGATTCCTAGCCCAGTCCTCAGCGAATTCCCCACGCCTTCTGACGTCCGGCAGCGCCGCACGCACCCATGAGTGCACTTGTCATTCCATCTCAGTCCATTGTCGGGAGTCGATCGCATCCTGTGGAA
>DASQID010000812.1:0-4330 GCA_035631775.1 Acidobacteriota bacterium | reverse complement strand
CGACCGAAGTACTCGGTCCTATCGAGTAAGAGCCTGGAGCAGCGCAAGATCTACATGCCAACTTGGCAAGAGGCCATTCAGGATTACCTAACCGAACGCAACCCGTAGAAGGCACGTCCTACTCGATTTCGGTAATTGCCTCGCTGGAAACGCGTCGAACACGCTATCAAGTTCTCGAGGCCCCAGTACACTCCCACCCCACCCAGAAGGGCAGCTGGTGTAGACGTACCCCATCTACAAGAGCTGCATGTTGCCATCCCATATCACTGCGCGGGCTGACGCCGGTCACTGCAAGCCCCGCATCGCGATCGATACACTCTAGTTGTGGGCGCACCACGCCCATTGGCTCTTACCACGAACGAGAGTGGCGCCATGCTCACCTTGGATCCGTGAGCCAGTGAGGGGCGCCAAGACGGGATCACTGATGAGCGCCCCGCCTTCCTACGAGGAACTCGCTGCAAATCTCCACTGGTCTGCCGCCGAGAAAGAACTCGGCTACAAGCAAGGCGAACCGATCAACATCGGTTGGGTTTGCAGTGACCGCATCTGCCAGTTGGGACTGGCGAACAAGCCGGCACTGCTTTGGGAAGACTACCAGGGACACACACGGCAGTTCACGTACGACGACATTCGAATCCTCTCGAACATCACGGCGCATTTCCTGTCGAGCCTGGGAATTCGGCCCGGCCAACGCATCTGCCTGTTCATGGATCGAGTACCCGAGCTGTACATCGGTTTTCTCGGGGTTTTGAAGATGGGAGCTGTGGTGCAGCCACTCTTCTCCGCGTTCGGAGAGGAATCTCTGCTCGTGCGGCTCGCGAACGCCGAGACAACAGCGATCGTCACGCAGAAGAAGCATGTCTACAAGATTCGCAAGATCCGCAGCCAGCTACCCAATTTGCGTCACATCATCCTCGTTGATGCGGGCGACACTCAGCTCCAGGAACGGGAGGTGTCCTTTCAGATGGAACGGGCACCCAAGGTCGAGCAGTTCTCTGTTTATCCAACGATGGCCGACTCACCCTCGGTTCTGCATTACACCTCGGGGACGACGGGCCAGCCAAAGGGCGCACAACACGTTCACTATTCCGTCATCGCTCAATACCTCACGGCAAAATGGGTGCTGGATCTACGGCCCGACGATGTCTACTGGTGCAATGCCGACCCGGGCTGGGTGACTGGCACCTCGTACGGCATCATCGGGCCTTGGGCAAACGGAATCACCCAGGTGGTTCTCGATTCGGGATTTAACGCAGAGCGGTGGTACGAGTTCATCCAGAAGTATCGCGTGACTGTGTGGTACTCGGCGCCGACCGCGATCCGCCTGCTCATGAAGGAGGGCAGGGAAGTCCTTCAACGGCACGACTTGTCCAGCCTGCGCTACCTCGCGAGTGTGGGTGAACCGCTCAACGCAGAAGCGGTCCTCTGGTCGCAAGCAACCTTTCAAAAGCCGTTTCATGACACATTTTGGCAGACGGAAACCGGCTGCATCGTGATTACAAATTTTCCTGGAATGCCGATCAAACCCGGCTCGATGGGCAAACCCTTCCCGGGGATCACCGCCACGGTGCTGGATCCGAGGACCTACGAGCCGGTGAATCAAGCCGGTGTAGCCGGCTTGATTGCCTTGAGGCCGGGCTGGCCATCGCAGATCCAGACGTACTGGAATAACGAAGCCGGCTTCCGGGCGAAGTTCAGGAATGGATGGTACCTGTGCGGCGATCGGGCTTCAATCGACCAGGACGGCTACTTCTGGTTCATGGGGCGGGACGACGACGTCATCAATACCGGCGGGCACCTGGTTGGTCCGTTTGAAATCGAATCAGCATTGCTCGGATGTCCTGAGGTAGCCGAATCAGCGGCTGTTGCCAAGCCCGACCCTGTCAACATGGAGGTGGTGAAGGCGTACGTGACACTGAAACCCGGGTTCCAGCCATCGGATGATCTCGAACTCGAAATCATGAATCACATCCGTAAGCGCCTGTCGCCATTGGCGATGCCGCAGGAAATCGAGTTCGTGGGCTCGTTGCCGAAAACCCGGAGCGGCAAGATTGTCCGCCGCATATTGCGTTGTAAGGAGTTTCACGAGCCGGTGGGGGATCTCTCCACCGTCATGGAAGACTGAGGAGAGGTTGCCCAATGGATGAAATCGGCAAAACAGTTCGTGAGTACATCATTCGCGAATACCTACAAGAGGGGGATGACCAGGAGATCACCGAGACTACCCCACTCATCTCCGGCGGAATCGTGGATTCCTTTTCTATGGTGTCGCTGTTGCGCTTCCTGGAGAAGAAATACTCCATCGATATTCCTGACGAAGTAGCCACGCCCGAAGCTTTTGATACGGTGCAGAGGATCGTGGCCCTAGTGCGGCGGTTTCAAAAAGTTGCCACCGGAGTCTAAGGCGAGTCCGCACTGCTAAGTTAGGGATCACGGGTGCGGTAATGAAATCCCTGACGGGAGGAAAGTCATGGCTTTTGGCGAAACAGTTCGTGACTGCTACCAGACTACGATCAAAGCAATCCAGGATGCGGGCGTGTTCAAAGAGGAACGCTACATCCACTCCCCACAATCACAGGAGATCGAGGTTGAGTTTCCCGTCGGTTCGAAGATCACGAAGTGTATCAATATCTGCTCCAATAACTACCTTGGCTTGTCCAGTCATCCCGAAGTGATCGCAGCGGCGCACGCGGGATTGGACCGTCGCGGCTACGGGATGTCATCGGTGCGATTCATCTGCGGAACTCAGGATATCCACCGTGAGCTGGAGAGCCGTTTGACCGAGTTCCTCGGGACCGAAGACACCCTGCTCTTTCCTTCCTGCATGGATGCGAACGCCGGCTTTTTTGAGGCGTGCCTTACCGAACAAGACGTGATGATCGCCGACCGGCTCGTACACGCTTCCATCGTAGATGGAATGCGCCTGTGCAAGGCGACGCAAGATACTTACAAGCACTCCGATATGGCCCACCTGGAAGAAAAGTTACAGGAGCATCAGGACAAGCGCTTCCGCATGATCATCACTGATGGCGTCTTCTCGATGGACGGCGACACAGCCAAGCTTGCCGAGGTCGTCGGGTTGGCGGAGAAGTACAACGCCATGACGTTTGTAGATGATTCTCACGCTACTGGTTTTATCGGAAGAACAGGGCGCGGAACCCACGAGCACTGCGGCGTCTTCGGACGGATTGACGTGATTACCACAACATTGGGGAAAGCGTTGGGCGGTGCTTCGGGTGGATGCGTCAGTGGGCGACGCGAACTAGTGGAGATGTGCCGCCAGCGCGCCCGGCCTTATCTGTTTTCAAACTCATTGGCACCCGTGATCGTGGCCGGCGCACTGAAGGTGATGGACTTGATCACCAGCAATACCGACCGACGCGACAAGCTGGAGGGGAACGCCCTGTATTGGCGTGGCCTGCTGAGGGAGGCTGGTTTCGATGTCAGAGAGGGCGACACTCCGATCGTACCTGTCATGCTCTATGACGCCAAGCTGGCGCAAGAATTCGCCCGCGACCTCTTCGACGAGGGCGTGTATGCGGTCGGGTTCTTCTTTCCGGTCGTTCCGAAGGGGCAGGCCCGCATTCGTACACAACTCTCGGCGGCCCACGAGAAACACCATTTGGATAAGGCGATCGAGGCCTTCAGGAGGGTAGGTAAGAAGCACGGAATTCTCGGATTAGGGAAGAAGGAGCTGCTCGCGAAGTTCGCCGCCTAGGTGGGTGCGAGCGGCGGCGCGGGGCAGCCATGTCTCGTGGCGAGTGGACGAGAGTTCGCGCCCGCAGCGGCACGGCCGCACGCGAGGCGAACGGAGGTCGATATGCTCTGTGAAGAACTTGAAGACCTGGAAGCACGTTTCGACGACATTCTCACCGCGCTCGAAAAACCAAACTTGACGGAGGAGGAGCGTCTGGCCCTGGAGAAGGCCCGTGAGAAGATGAGCCACGCAATAGGGAATCATCGGACGTTTGGGCACGGCGGCGGACCTTGCTTTGAGGAATAGAAGCAAGCTGGCAGGGGGCACAGACGCCCGGCGTGAGCAGGAGAGTACCGGTAGCGGTCGTTTGGTTGAGCTTCCTGGCGACGGCGGCCCGCCAGGTTCTTCGTCCATCAGGGCCAGGGGCTTTGTGCTCTAACCAAGGCCGAAGACATCTGCGCGGAGCATCCGGCCACGTTTCATTGTTGTCGCTTGCGACAAAGCGGCGGACCATACATTCCGGGTTGGCCACAAATTACCCGCGACCGACCAAGTGAGTATGCCGCCTCAATAACAGAACAGCCTGGAACTAGTTCGATGGTCAGTAAGTAAAATGGGGATCAATGTATGAGA
>DASQID010000811.1:0-3444 GCA_035631775.1 Acidobacteriota bacterium | reverse complement strand
GACCATTAGCCATGAACTGATGCGACAGCCCATCAGGATGGCAAGGACAATGGCGTAGATTTCCGGCTGACGAGTATCCGCCTTTACCTTCCACCAGAAATGAACCACACCGGCAAGCCCTGTCAAATAGATGAGGCGGTGCAGCAGCTGCCACTTTCGGCCGCCCAGCCTTCGAATGGCGCCCGCAGTGGAGGTGGCCGCCAGCGGTACCATGAGCACAAACGCGAAAAATCCCGCCGTGATGAAGGGTCGTTTGAGGACATCGTGCGCCATGTCCCGCAGATCGAAGAACTTGTCGAGCCAGATATATGTCACAAAGTGAAGGAGGCCGTAGAAGAATGCGTGCAGGCCTATCAGCCTTCGCAACTTGATCAGCCAGTTCTGTCCCGTGAATTGCCGCAATGGAGTAATGCCGAGCGTGGCCATCACGAAGACGAGTGTCCAGGTTCCGGTAGAGAGAGTGATGAACTCAATGGGATTCGCCGTAAGACCGCCCGTGAGTGCTTTATAACCCAATCGGAGGAGGGGAGCGAGACAGACTACCCAAATCACGCTCTTTATCAGGATGATCCGTTCTTTCCTCATACGCGAGCCGAGCTCTCACCCCGCCCCAGTGCTGACTCTTCTAATGGCTCCGTCGCGAAGTCAATGCGCCGATAAAACACTCGCCGGCAGGGTCGAGTGTTTCAAATCCAAGGGCCTCAGTAGTATTTACGCAGGTTCATACCTGCATAAAGGCTTGCCACCTGATCCCCATAGCCGTTGAACATGAGCGTATTGCGTTTGAAGAATTCGCCGATGCGGCGTTCCTTGGCCTGGCTCCAGCGGGGATGGTCCACGGTGGGATTTACGTTGGAATAGAAGCCGTACTCATCGGGGGCCATCCAATTCCAGGTTGTCGGCGGCTGCTTCTCCACGAACTTGATGCGCACGATGGACTTTATGCTCTTGAAGCCGTACTTCCACGGAACCACGAGACGCAGTGGTGCTCCATCCTGGTTGGGAAGGACCTCACCATACAGACCCACCGCCAGAATGGTCAGAGGATGCATCGCTTCGTCCATCCGCAACCCTTCCACGTAGGGCCACTTCAGCACCGGCCGCTTCTGGCCCGGCATCTGCTTCGGATCGTGGAGGGTTTCGAAGGCGATGTATTTGGCTTTCGAGGTCGGTTCCACCGTTTTGATCACCGAGTTGAGCGGGATGCCTATCCAAGGAATCACCATTGACCAGGCCTCCACGCAGCGGAGACGGTACACACGCTCCTCCAGCGATGGGTGCATTTTTAAGATGCTGTCGAAGTCATAGACTCTAGGCTGCTTTACCTCGCCCTCGATTGACACTGTCCAGGGAGAGGTCCGGAAGTTCTTGGCGTATGCCGCAGGATCCCCTTTGTCGGTGCCGAATTCGTAGAAGTTGTTGTAGCTGGTGATGTCTTTGAACGGGGTAAGTTGTTCCCCCTGCGTGCTGAGATCGCTTTTCACGTATTGCAGTTTTTGGTCAGCCAGCGCGGAAAGCCCCGGTTGAAACATCCTTCCCGCGAATCGCCCGGCAAGGACAGCTGTGCTTGCGATTCCAGCACCCATCATAAATTTACGTCGGTTGATATAAACGTGTTTTGGAGTGACCTCTGACGGCCGGATATCCGGAGCCTGCTTGATGATCAACATACTTCCTCCCTTGCACCCGCCCAAAGTATACCAAACCGCGGACGGGACGCTGATACGCCGAGACAAACAACGCGGAGAGAGGCGGGACGGTGCGGCACAAATTGGTTTTGGTCGATCCGGTCAATGATTCAGGACACGCAGGAGAGTAGCGAGGAATGCGTCGACCTTGCTGTGATCCTCGTCGGGGGCCATTTCCTTAGCCTTGTTGAGGGCGGTGATGGCTGCTTGAATGTCTCCATTGACGGCATGCACCAGTCCGAGATTGAAGTAGAGGTTGGGGAAGTGGGGCTCAATCTCGGCGACGATCTCGTAGTGGAGGCGGGCGAGCCTGAGTTCTCCGTTCTCGAAATACAGATTGGCCAGATTGAAGTGGGTTTCAAAATGACGGGGGTCGTGTTTCAGCGAGCAGGTGAAGAGGTCAAATGCAGCGGACATCCTTCCGGATTCGAACGCCATGATGCCCAGGTTACAGTACGCGTCCGCGACACAATCTCCCTCCCGGATGGCCTTTTTGTAACCTTCCTCGGCCCGGGCGTCATGGTGCTCGTGCAGAAGGAGCGCTTCCTCAAACGGGCTCAGCCTGAGTGGCAGCCGGATGAGCCGGCCCTCGCGCTCCGGGAACAAATTGAGCTGGCCATGCAACTCCGCCTCGACCTGGCGGATGCTCAATCCATGATGGCGCAACTCGCGCACATGACGAATCAGGTTCAATGCGCGAAAATCGTAGCGCAGTTCTCCCTCGTTTGCCGACGGCGCAGTCTGGATCAATCCCTCGCGCGTCCAGCGCCGGATGTGATATTCACTCAGCCCGAACTGTTGGCTGATCTCGCGGACAGTGTAGGTGGACTGGACCCTTTGAAAGCCGAACTTCGAGGATACTTCAGCGGGAAATTGGACTATCTCGCCCATATCACCCTAAAATCTGCCACGAATTTCCCGAATTGCACGAATTAATTGGGAGATTTTTTGTTGGCAGGCAGAAGACGGTAAGGGCGCGTTTCCAAAGGAAGACTGCCTACTGCCTGGTAATCAGGCGCGCTTCTTTGCTCGGGCAGGCTCGGCCTTTTTCGTCGTGCCGGCTGCCTTGACCATGCCCTGTCGCTGCGCTTTCGCCTGCTCGATACTCTGCTTAAGAGCAGACATGATGTCGACCACGGGGCGAACCTCTTCGGCTACGGTGACGATTTCCTTGCCTTGGATCTTCGCGTCGATGATCTCACGGAGAGCCTCGGTGTACCGGTCTCGAATCTGGATGCTGGAGAATGATGTGGCCATCGTGTCCACAAGGCTGCGCGCAAGCTTGAGCTGTTCCTTGTCCAATTCACGTTTCGTTTCCAGATCCGGAACATCCTTGATCGAGCGCACCTCGTTCGGGTATCGCAACCGGTAGAGTACCAGGCCGCCGTCGTGCGGGGCGATAACCACGGCGTCCTCACGCTCGCGCAGCACAACCTTCCCGACCCCGACTCTGTTGCTTTCCCGCAATGCCTCGCACAGCAGGGCATACGCTTTTCCGGCCACCTCGCTGTCGGGTCCGGCATAGTAAGGGGACTCATAAAGCATGGGATCGATTTCAGCGGCATCTACGAACCCTTCAATTTCGATGATCTTCGTGCTCTTCAACTTGATTTTCTCGAAATCGGCCGGATCGATGATGACGTACTGTTCCGGTTCGTATTGATAGCCCTTGACTATGTCCTGGCTGGCGACCTGCTGGCTGCACTTCTTGCACTTCTTGTCATAGCCGATCGGGCCATTGCACCCACGGTGCAAC
>DASQID010000810.1:0-7230 GCA_035631775.1 Acidobacteriota bacterium | reverse complement strand
ACCAAAATCGCGAGGAACAAACTCTTCATCGATCTTCGGCAGGAACTCACGGGGCGTCTTCATTCGCGTTAGGCCGTAGTTGGCGATCTTCAGATAAGCATCGAAATCCTGGAGGTTCTGAAATTCCGTGGGGAGGATGATCTTCTCGAGCTTTTCCTGCTCTCTCATGCTGAAGCGGTCGCCCAGGTCATTCGGACTGAACTGGCTGCTCTGGAACTTCTTTATCACCTCCCGCTCGCCGAAGGCTTTCGACAGGAACTCGGCCGTCGTCGGATCGTTCAGGCGAAAAACAAGATGCACATTGAAATTGTTGAAGAACGTTTCCTTCTGGTCTGAGCCGTAAATGCTGGACACCGAACCGAGATCCTGGTTTGCCAGGACGAGAAAGCCGCCTTTTGAACGGCCCATGGTCAGAAAATCGAAAATGCAGGGCATCTTGTCCAGGGAGCCGAAATCATCGACGATAAAGGTAATGCGCCGGTTGAAGCTGTCGGCAAGCGACAGGACTTCGCGGGTCATGATGTCAATGACGAACGTCATCAGCGGCCGAAAGATGGCATCGTACTGGCGTATGTTCATCAAGAAGAGATTTCTTCTGTCGTCATCAGCATGGATGAACGAGCGAAAGGAGAAGGCCCCGTCGCGGTCGGTCAGATAGCGGAAGAAGGTCAGACGCTCCTGCAAAATCGAGACAACCGAAGCCGCCTGGTTCGAATCGGCCTTGTCGATGTGCTTGAGGGCGCCCAGTTCCCGGACCGGCAATGTATAGAGCGAGTCGCGGATCTGCTGCAAAGGCTGAGAGAAGAACTCCCAGATATCGCGATTGGATTTTCGCCCCTCTCGCAATAGATAGAACAATCCGGTGCGGAAAATGTCGCGGGCTGCGTTGTACCAGTAGGGATCCTTGGAATCCTTAGGGGGCGCGTATAGCGATGTTCCGAGAACATCCAGGTCAGGATAGTCGCGGACCTCGTTAAAGAAGCTCCATGGCACCGATCGCCGGTCGAATGGATAAAAGACCAGGTCGCCCGGGTCGAAGTGCTTCCCGCAGAACTCTCCTTTGACATCATAGACAACACACTTGTTGACCTCAGCTCCCGAGCCACGACGCTCCTTGAGAGAAGTCAGATAGTGATTGAGGCAGACGGACTTACCTGTGCCAGTGGTTCCCAGCACAAGGATATGGCGGCGAGAGACCGAGTCAGGCAGACATGCCTCACCCAAACGCAGCGGTATGAGGGAAGGACCGTCGTTCCCCTCGACTTTTATTGCAGCGACGAGCGCCTCACTCATGCGCTTGAACGGCATGAGGTCCGCACCCCGCACAAAGCGGGTCTTTTCTGCCCTCCCGTTCAACCGGCTAAAGGCGAGGAAGTAGACCAAACCAAAAAGTGGAAAGAAGAGAAGGCTTGTCGGGAAGATCCAGCGGAGATGTTCGACTCGCCCATGTGTGATCCAAAGGATCGCTCGACGATACGCTTCTCTCGGCACTTCCTTCGAGTGAAGAAAGACCCGCAACTCCGGCTCTACAATCTCACTCTTCTCCGGTGTTCCCAATCGGCTCGCACTGATTTGAAAGCTGAGATAGTTCTTGGGATTCAGCGAGTAGTAGTACTTGATGATCGACAAAAATGAGAGCCTCCGGCTCTTTGCACTGAAGATCACCCGGGGCTTCCCGCCAACAAACAAAAGCTCGGGAATCGGCGCCGCAAGATACCGGGAAACAATTGCGCTCATCGCGCCGACGTAAATAGTCGACGCCAGCACAAATCCCACGACTGCCATCTGGATATACATCCTGGCTGCGGAAACGGCACGATCGTGGGCCACGTAGGCACGTGAGGGCATCGAATCTCCCGAAAAGTTCAGTCATTGAACTCAATGACGCCGTGGTTGCGCGTCGATTGCCAGCCGGAGGCGTCTTTCATAACGAGGAGTTTGCGGTGCGGATGTTCGGGATCCTGAACCAGTTCGAGAGTTCTCCGTGACTTGGACAGCTGGAGCAGTACGGCTCGGTTCTGGCCAACCTGCTCAACGATAGCGGCTCGTTCCCGCTCAAGCTGAGTTGCGTACCAATGCTCGAGATACAACCAGGAGCCAGCACTCAATCCGCAAATGACCAGGAGTCCCCCAAGCGCCAGTGTCCCGAGATGGACGCGGCGGGCCAGGACCGCGTTCCGGCGCAGGGAGGTTGCCGCCTGGTTGTTTCGGTTGATTGCATCTTCGAATCCCCGATTCGATTTCGCAAGTTCTGCCAACTGGCTCCTGAGTGGCGACAGCACGTTTTGCTCAACGGCGACACTCAACAGTTCAGCCATGCGTAAAGCCAGATTCTGCGCTGAAGTGCCTATGGCTCCCTCGACGCGCGTGTGGATCCCTGCCAGGTCCCGGCGGAAGCGTTCCGTCTCCCCGAGGATCTGGCTGCCCAGTTGGGCGGCGGAATCCGAAGTGTTGCGTGCATCTCCAACGAGAGTCTCAATTTCGTGTTTCACCCGGTCGATCTCTCCGGCAGCATCCTTGACGGCGGCCGGGATCGACTCGTAGTAAGATTTGTACAACTGGAGGGCGCGTAGCAGGCGCGCCAGCTCGACATCGTTTGAACCGATTCCAGCTTCGTGCAGATTCCGAAAGAACTCGGCGCGGTGCTGATCGGGAAGGTCAGCTGCTAATTCCCGGAACAGCGGTTGTTGAGATTCCGTTGACTTCATCTTGTGTCCATCGGTTTCAAAGCCTTGAGAATGGGGTCGAGCTGGCTATAGATGTTCTGCTGGAAGCGTCGGAGCCGGGCCCTTACCATCAGCTGACACAGCACCGGCCCGATTTCTCTGCCACGGGCAGATCTGCCATTGGACGAATTAAGGACTTCCGCGACCGTGAGATCCAACCGCTCAAGCTCGGTCACATACTCCTCATCCAAGCGGGGAATCACCACGTTGTGCGGAGCGAATCTCTGGCGGAAGCCGAGAGCCCCATCACTCTCGTCGTAGTCCGGCAAATAGTCTCCGTCTTTGAGATTCCTGAAGATAACGTAGCGCACGCGTTCCTGAAGTGCAGTAACCCAGTTCAGGAATGACTGGACGCTGTCGGGCGAGCTGGTCACCGAGGCGAGGCACACAAAGGTGACACCCAGGGACTGAAGTTCCACGAAAGGGACGTCAAGCCACCAGTCGAGCACCTCTCTTCCCGTGCCGGCCTTCAGGTCCGCGAGGATGAGCGATCCACCGTCCAGGGCCCGCTCTATCAAGATGTCGTGTGAGGATCTTTTCTTGATCTCGACCTTGAGGGCTTCGGGAAAGAATCGTGTGAGCGTTCGATTCTCGTCATCCAAATCGAGCAGCAGAGGATCAAGACCTCGCTCGCGCATGAAAGTGACCAGGAAGCGGGCAGCCGTGGATTTCCCGGTACCTCCCTTTGCGCCTGCAGTGAAGAAAATCTCGGACATCAGTGTCCCTCCTCCTCGAGTTTTTTGCGGATCGCCGCGGCCTCATCCTTCGGCAGCCGCTTCAGGCTGTAACGTTCACTGTAAGCGAATTCGAATTTGGGTTTCGGCGGCGAATCGGAGGCAGGCTTGGCGATCTGCGCCAACCGCTGAGCAGGGGCGACCCACTTAGCGGCGGCCTCCTTCCGCGTCATCTTTCGCCGGCGCGACTTCGCTCGCAGGAACTTAAAGATGGTCTCGCGGCAGACTCTGACCTGGTACTTTCTGCGCAGCAATTCTGAGATCTTCGCATAAGGCAGTGGGGGGCAGCGGCGCCTCAAGCTGATGATCTCGTCTTCGTAAGGATTCAGACTCGATTGATATGGTTTGCCAGGCATATTAGTTCGTGTAGTTGTTAGGGATAGCCGATTCTGAAGTGGCAACGTGTTGCCAGTTTTGTTGCCTCTTGCCAGCTGGTGACGATAAAAAGTGGCAACAAAGTGGCAACATGTTGCCAGTTTTGTTGCCACTTCGCGATGCCTCGAAGAAACTCTTCGAGGTATTGCGTCTCAGATTGAGAGGGCCTGGCCCGAGCAATCTGAGAATTTCCGTCACTCCCCTTGCGGCTATCCGGATCAATCTAGGCATCGAAAAACTCCCGCTCGGATGCTGAAATGCTTTGAGCTGCGGCGGCAATAACTACAATGCTCGTCACCCACAGCTGGCCTGCCGGCGCGGCTTGAGTAGGAGCGGCCTGAATCGAGCCGAGTTTCCCGATGCTTGCATCCTCAAAAATCGTATCGAGTTCCTGGCCGGCCACTTCGATCGTGCAGAAGGTGTAGCCCAGTCGAACAAAACGGCCTTCCTCGAGGAGTTCCGCCTGCATCAACCACTGATCCGGGATCACCCGCTTCGAGCCGTCAGCCAGAACGAAAAGGCCTCCGATCGATGCCGAGCGGACTGATGCGCGAGGCGTATAGCACTGAAAGGACATGCGAAATCCTCAACGGGTCATTTCGATTTCCAAAGCCGGCGGACGATTGCTCTTTCCGTTAAACATCACGGCGTGCCTTACGGCGTGCCGCCAGCCCAATTGTTCTTCATGCCGCCAGAAAGCATTGCGCGAGGAGCCGATAACGTCAGTAACCGCCAGTCGATCGGCAGATTTCTGGAGCCGCCTAAAAAGGTGTTCCTTTTCGGGAGTGAAAATGCGTGCCTCATGGCGTCCCCTGGAACAGGCCACGTATGCCGCCTTCGGATCAAGCTGCTCCGCGGCGACGACGACCTGATCGTGAGTCCGGCCCTGAGCCTTGTGGCTCGTGACAACGTAGCCGTGGCAGAAATGGCGGAAATCGGGGGATATGAACTTGCCCTCCCTGGTCTCCAGGGTTCCCTCTGCCCACAGACGTTTCACGGTGAGGACCTGGCCATTGACAAGCCCATCCGCACGATGGTTGCAGCGAATGAGAATCTTGTCCCCACTGCAGATTTCCATGGAGCGCGGCAGGGAGACCGTGAGCTTCTTGGCCGCCTTGCCGACGTCGATAGATCGGCCGTGACCCTCCAGCCAAACCTGGCCGGATTCTGTGCGCTCGATCTGGAGCGTTCGGCCGCGCGCAACGGAGCCAACCCGCGCGTTGAATGTAACCAGCATGCCCGCCCGATAATTCGCGGCATTGCTCTTCTGCTCTTCAGTCCAATCCAGCTGTTCATGAACGGTGATCGTGGTGCCTTCGCCGAGCAAATCTCGTTGCTTGAGCCCTTCGCGAATGGATTCCGTGAACCGGTGGTTTTCTTCCCAGGTGGGGGAAATGGCAATGCATCGATTCAGGTCGGCACCGTCGGCAGTCGCCGCGAAGTAAGCATCCGTAGCCTTCTGGATGTATTGACCCTGGGCTTCCTGGAGCCATCCGAGCGCGTCCAACTGCTGCATGCCGCCGAGCGGGTCCCCGCCGGCCATGGCGCGGATGGCGGCGTTGTACTCTTGCGTCTGTTGACGGCGAATGTCCTTGAGTTCCGACTGGTGGAGGTTCGAGTGTTGCTCGAGGACACGGAGGAAGTCTCCCGCCTCGACAGAAACGTGCTGTTTGATGTCGCCTACGAACAGGACGCGGGTGTCGTGGACCTGCGCGATGCGCAGAAGTGATGTCCCCATCTCACTAGACTGAAGGCTCGACTCATCTATGATGATGACGGAGTCACGGAGATCCTGCGCCTTCTCCCGGTTAATAAGGAAGTCGTCAACCGTGGTCGCCCGGGTGAAACCATCGCGCCGCAAGACCTCAACGGCCGATGCGGTCGGCGCCAGGTAAAAAGCAATCCTCCCCGACGCTTCCAATCCCTTACGGATCTCTCTAAGACAGCTTGTCTTCCCAGCTCCGGCACAACCCCGAATGGCGTAGACTCGGTCGGTGTTCCGCAACGTTTCGAGAACCACATTCCGCTGTTCGTCGGAATTGAAATCAAATCCCACGTCCACGGTTTTTCCGAGAGGCATGCAGGAATTCTGCGTCTGGTTGACAAAATCAAGTGCCCAACGTTCCAGATGCAATCCGCGCCGGGAGGTCCACTGACAAGACAACAACGGATTGTGTGTGTGCCTAGCGAGACGCACGATGCCGGATGAGGCGCTCGTCACGTAGCGCTTGAGCGTGGTGAGATCGAGGAAGCCCAGCCGATGGTTGAGGGCCTCGGCGAGAAGTTGATGACCTCGGACAACCGACTGACGCTCGTAGATATGATCTCGGGCCCGCATCAGTGCCCGCCAGGCCGAGCCCATCCACGGTTTTTCGATACCGCCGGCCAGCGCGCGCTGTTTGATTCCCTCAAGGGTTGTCAGCTCCGACGAGAGGAGCTGTGAGCGTTGGAGGGCTCGCACCTCGGGCGTAGTGATTTCCTTGAGCTTGACGTTGCGGGTCTCGCGGGTAATAACGTGGATCTCGTTGGTAGTGGGAGTGCGGCCCTTCTCCTTTCGGAACCTCTCGATGCCTGCCTCGACTTCCGCGCGCCGTTTGCTGAACCGCTCGCGGATTTCGCTCGCGACACCTTTAATTTCAAATCCCTCTACTACGCCCTTCTCATTCCTGGCGGATTCAATCGGATAACCCAGCCTGCGACATTCCCGGGCCAGTTCATTCTGGTAGACCTTACCCGCATAACGGATAGCCTTGAAGATTTCGCAGGTGTCCAGGGCCAGCCAACGCTTGAGGTCGGCGTCCCACGTTGCGTTTGCCACCACAAAATGAGTATGAAGTTGGGGATCCAGGGCTCGAGAAGCATCATGCCGGAAGGCGGCGGCGCAGAGGTTGCCGCTTATCTGGGGTTGCCGGGTCATTCCAGAGCGATAGGCAGCGAAACGCTCAAGCTCAGCAAAAGCCACGGCAGCCGCCCTGTCGTGGGCCGCGTACAGTCGTGGATCGTCGAGAGTCACAGCCATAATCGAGACGCTCTTCTGGGCCGAGCACTGAAAGTCGAAAAAGCGGACACCGTTCTCCGGCCTCCGAGGCGTCAACCTGCCGGAGCCGTCGGGCAGGAGGTTCCGGCGCAATGCTTCGAACGCGCCATCGTCCTTACCAATTGATTTTCCCGACAACCCAAGGCGCTCGGCTCCCTTACCTGTCCAGGCACCGGTGACATGTTCGTTCTCGCAGTAGTAGTCGTTGGCGGTCAGATGACTGCCAAGGTAGGTACTGCCGTCTCTGAGCTTTGCGCATGTGAACATGATTAACGAACTCGCGGAGCCGGCCTGCGTCACAAGCCGTGATCGGCCTCAGCTGCCACAGCCGAGGCGATTTCGGATTTATTGATTTTTG
>DASQID010000809.1:0-11114 GCA_035631775.1 Acidobacteriota bacterium | reverse complement strand
CGCGCGGCCAATCCCAGGAGCGAGTTCAGATCATCATCGACGAAGCCAGTCACCACCTTGGCCGAGAGATCTCTTGCCGAGGCAACGGCAAGCAAGTTTGCGAGGATCGTGCCATTGTCCCATCCGAAGTGGCGATAGGTTCGAGCCTGATATTTCCATGCATTGCGCCAGTAGGTGCCGGTGCAGATGATTGTGGCTGGAGCATGGACAACCGATGGCTCACACGCTGTTGCGTCCGCCAAGACACTGCTGAAATCGCCGTGCCGCAGCAACTTTAGGCTGAAATCGATCGGACTGAACAGATATATTCCGGCCGGGAGTCCCTGAACGACCCGACACAGCACGTAGAGCTCCATCGAATAAAGCGCGCCGGTGCATGCGGCCGCGCGAAACAGGAGCTCACCTCCGGCATAGGCTCTTCGCCTTGTAATTCCGGCCGCGAAGTAGAGGATATCCGCAAGATCCTGCAGGGAAACGGATGCCAGTTGCGGTGTCGAAGCCGCGTTTTCCCTGATTGCCGAAAGGGCCGGCCGGCGTGATTCAATACGATCGGTCGGCAGCGCGGTGCTTTCCTGATCCCGGTAGACTTTATAAAGGCGGGGCTGGTTGGGCCAATCAAGGAAGTGCGCGTTGGTGCGTACGCTCTCCCTGGAATGCTTGGTGCCGTTGTGATACTTCCAGGCGCACTCGATGTCTTGGTTAGTCATTGTCGCTCACTGATTTTACCTGATTCTCTCGCGTTGGTCTGCCGCTCCATGATTGCGGTTGTTTTTCTTCGGACTGCCCAGCCGAACACGACATTTCACCGCGCGAGGGGACTAGACGGACATAGCCGGATTTTCTATGGCTGACCGATTCTCGCAGGAGGTGCATCACTTGTAAGGGAAGAAGTATGCACAATTGACTTTATTCTCCATGGTGGCGTTTTGGGGGTCCTCCATTTCGTACATACAAGCACCAACCTCGACCTCGGATCCGCGGGTCTCTGCGGCTGAGGGTGTGGCAACCTCCAATGCATAAATAGACCTGGAGCCTCGAGTGCTCAAAGGTCACAGAGGCTGGATCAGTCCGGTTGCGTTTTCCGGAGACGGGCGGATGCTGGCATCCGGCTCTTTCGACCAAACCGTGAGACTTTGGGGCGTGTCAAGGACCCAAATCGCCCAACGGACACAATGACAACTCCGTCTGGACTGACTTCCGCGGCGCCAGAGGAGTCATCTTTCCGGATAGCGCGTTACACGGCCAGGTGAAGCCACAGTTGCAAGGAACGCCGTTTCCGCGCACGGCCAAAGCACGGCAGATTATTGCGTCGAATCCTGTTCGCGACGTTGCATTGGTATATAATCGTCACCGCCCGGTTCTGGCCTCCCTCCGCCAGAAAGCCCCGACTCTTGCTAACCTCGCCGCAAGCGTCACACGGGGTGATGACATGAAGAAAGAACGCTGGCAGGAAATCGAGCGTCTTTACAACAGCGCCCTCGAACACATGCCCGATGAACGGGCAGCCTGGCTTCACCACGCATGCGGCGACGAATCCCTGAGAAAAGAAGTCGAATCCCTTCTTGCCTGCCAATCCGAGGCGAAAGGCTTTATCGAATCTCCCGCCCTGGATGTAGCGACACAGGATTTGGGAGCCGGACAATCCGAGCCAGCGTCGGCAGCCCTTGCCGGACGTACACTCTCGCACTACAGGATCATCGAAAAACTCGGCGAAGGGGGCATGGGCGTCGTCTACAAGGCGCACGACAATCATCTGAACCGCCCCGTTGCCTTAAAGGTACTGCCACCGGACAAGGTGGCGGATCCCGAAAGGAAGCGGCGCTTTGTGAAGGAAGCGAGAGCCGCATCGGCCCTGAATCACCCGAATATCGTCAGCATCTACGACATTGATCAGGCTGAGGGCGTCGACTTCATCGCTATGGAGTACGTATCAGGCAGGACTCTGGACCGGCAGATTCCGCACAAAGGGATGCGGATCGGCAAGGTGTTGGAATACGCAATCCAGATGTCCGATGCCCTGGCCGCAGCGCATGCCGCAGGCATCATCCATCGCGATCTCAAGCCATCGAACGTCATGGTAAGCGAGAGCGGCCAGGTGAAGATCCTCGATTTCGGTCTCGCCAAGCTGGTCGAGAAAGCGGAATCAGGCGCCGGTGTCGATGCGCCTGGCGATTCGCAGGAAAGCAGTCTTCGCACGGATGAGGGAATGATCCTTGGCACGGTATCCTACGTGTCGCCTGAGCAGGCGCAGGGGAAGAAACTGGATGCCCGAACCGACATCTTCTCCTTCGGCGCGGTGCTGTATGAAATGGTTTCAGGGGAGAGGGCGTTCCGCGGTGACGGGACGGGATCGACCCTGGCCGCGATCATCCGCGACGAACCGAGGCGGCTGGAGGAAGTGGTGCCCGGCGTCCCCGCCGAACTCGAGAAAGTGATCCGACGGTGCCTGAGAAAGGAGCCGGAGCGGCGCTTCCAGGCGATCTCTGATGTCGCCGTGGAGTTGCGGGAACTGAAGGAAGAACTCGGGTCACACCAGAAGGAAGATCAACCTCATCTTCGGACACGAACTGCGCTCAGGGCTGTTCTGGCAGTTCTGGGGATTGCGGCACTCTCCGCCGCCGGTTGGTGGTTTCTGCGATCGAAGCCGAAATCGGAGCCTCCGCTGACTGCCGTCCCTTTTACCACAAACCTGGGGCTAGAGAGACGGCCGACATTCTCGCCCGACGGAAATCAGGTGGCGTTTCAGTGGAACGGCGAGAAGGAGGACAATTGGGATATCTACGTGAAGAGCGTAGGATCCGAGGAGCCGCTCCGCCTGACGTCTGGCCCGGCCGACGACACCGATCCTTCCTGGTCCCCGGATGGGAGCTATATCGCATTCCTGAGGAGTACAAGAGAAGGGCATGCTGTTTACACGATCCCCCCTGTGGGCGGGGTTGAGCGCAAGGTTTACGAAACCACATATGTCCAAAGAGGCGACAACCCGTCTAGCTTTTGGGGACGTAAGCTGGCATGCACTCCCGACAGCAAAGGATTCGTCATCTCCGAAAGAGAGTCATCAGCGGAACCAAATTCGTTGTTCCTGGTCACGATCTCCACGGGCGAAAAACGCAGGCTGACATCGCCGCCACCGGTTGGCTACTACGGCGATGCAGATCCGTCTTTCTCACCCGATGGCCGAAGCATGTCGTTTTCACGGATGCTGAGCTTCAACGACATGCAACTGTATGCGCTTGATATGACCCCGGAGTTCCGGCCGATCGGAGAAGCGAAAAAACTAACCGATCATGCGCCATTTAGAGATAAGCAAATGTATGGACATGCTTGGGGTGCCGATGGAAAAGAGATTGTGGCCTCGGTGGGAGTTCGCGGAATATTTGCCGAACTCTGGAGGATCCCGATAAGAGAGTCGAGCAGTCCCCAAAAGGTCGGCTCACTCGGTCGTGGTGCGTCCTTTCCCGCCGTTTCGCCTTCTGCCCGCCGCCTCGTATTTGAAGTCGTACAAGGTGCGGCCAGTTCCTGGGTGATAGATGATCCGGGAGAGTCGACAATCAAAGCAGTCTCGCAGAAGATCATTGCGTCCACAGTTGGCTATGAATACAACTGCCAGGTTTCCCCCGACGGGAAGAAGATCGCCATGCATTCAACTCGCACTGGCAGATACAACATCTGGGTCTGCAACTCCGATGGGTCGGGGTTCCTGATGCTCACGGACAGATCAATGTGCGGATCTCCAGCCTGGTCACCCGACAGCCGCTCGATCGCTTTCGATACCCGGGAGGAGGGACAAACTGAGATCTATGTGGTATCCGCAGAAGGGGGTCCGGTGCGACGAATCACCAACCACCCATCGGAACATGTCAATCCGAGTTGGTCGCGGGACGGGCGATGGATGTACTTCACCTCAAATCGAACCGGGCGATGGGAGATATGGAAAACCTCTCCGGGGAGGAGCGAGCCTGTCCAGGTGACTCACAAGGGCGGATTCTATGCCCAGGAATCTCTCGACGGAAAGGCCCTTTTTTATGGAAAAGAAATATTCGAGCGCGGTGTCTACAGAATGCCGGTCGAGGGCGGCGAAGAAACTATGTTTCTGCCCGATGCCTCGGCACTTATGTTCGCTCCAACGGCCAAGGGATTCTACTACTGGAGCGCGAAACGTGAATTGATTTTCCTTGAGTCTTCAACGGTCAGAAGTCGGGTGGTTGCGGTAATCGACAAGACTCCGACCTCTTACCTTTCGGCCTTTCCCGACGGCAAGCGGCTGCTGTATTCGCAGGTTGACCAGACCTCCTCCGACCTGTATCTCGTCGAAAACTTCCGCTGATCTGCTCCTTACGGGGCTGGCCCAGCCGTGGTACAGGGATTTATAGAAAGGAACCCATGGCCGACTTGCCGCAGCCTGGAAAAACGTAAGACACGCAATCTGTATAAAATCGATCATCACAAAAATGGCAATTGCGGGTCGTCCATCCGGAGCCGACGCGGACGCATAGTCGGCATCTTGGACAAGCGTACGGTCATGTGGGAAGTTGACAATCTCGTGTGGTTTTGGCGACAAGAATATCGATGCGGCTGATCGGCGGTCGACGGTGGTGCACCACTCCATCTCCTTAGGCTATCAAATGGCACGGATACCAGATAGCGCGGATGCTTCCGAACGCATTGGAGCAGCTGAGCGGCGAAGGTAACTAGAAAGGCAAATGCCTTCACAGCACTCGTATCGCCGGCCTGTCTGGTTACACTGTAACGATTTGCACACTATGCGGAGCGGGCGCTCGAAGGCGGGGAAGTGAAATGGATAAAGGGAGTTATGGTGCCGAAAGGTCATTAGACGGTGGGTTTTCTTGATCACTCGTGTTCGAACCAAATTCTGGTGCCGCCGCCTTTGGCACAAGGAAACCGATGCTGATCACCAGCACCAAGGCCATGATCCTGATCATTCTTTCCCTCGCGCTTTCCCTCGTGGCCGCCCTCATCGCGAGGTCTCCTTTCGCCGTCGTCGCTGCTCATTCTCCTTTATGATTTCGCTCAAATCCACAACCGGCCGTATTTCAATCGGTCCAAGTCCATGCTTAAAGCCTGGTTGCTGTGAGACAAGCTGAACGGCATGATTGAGGTCTCGCGCCTCAAGGATTTGAATGCCGCCAAGCTGTTCCTTGGTTTCCGCATAGGGGCCATCAGTCGTCGCAACTTTGCCGTTTTTCCAGTACAGGGTCAACGCGGTCTCCGGAGGCTGAAGACGTACTTCGGCGACAAGATGCCCGCTGGCGCGAAGATGGTCGTCATATTCAAAGCATGTGTCGAACATGGCGTTTCGCTCGCTCTCACTCATGCCATCGAGTTTGCCTTTGTCGTAGTAGCCAAAACAGAGGTATTTCACTGTTCTTCTCCTCTTCCTTCCGGGTGGGAGCCAGCGGCGTAGCTTCGCGCTGGCTCGTTCATCCCATAGTAAAGACGGTGCATATTCCGAAGTCGCGGCGGGTGAGACTATTCCGTTGCTCCCTTCGGAGCCGGGTAGAAAAGAAGCTCGCGCACCTCGCCCGCCGCATCGCATGAGATGGCACCCTTGCGCGCCCACGCGAGTGCCTCGTCCATATCGGCAGCTTCCAGTATCCAGAAACCGCCCATGTGCTCCTTGGTCTCGGTGTATGGCCCATCGGTGACGAGCACCGTACCATCAGGTTGCTTCCGCACCGTCTTTGCGTTGCTGGCCGGGGAAATTCCGCAAGCGAACTTCCTCACGCCGGCAGCAATCATTTCGCGGTTGAGCGCGTGGATCTCCTCGATCATCGCTTCGGTTACGGCGGACGGGTCGAAGTCGTCGGGGAGGTAGTTACAGACCAGATACTGTGGCATGACTTTTTCTCCTTGGTTCCTGTGGCTTGTTTCCGATGACTCGTTTCCTGTTCACTCAGGAACCGTAGCTCATCGTTCTCTGGTCCTATTGTCGTTGGGAGGACGGAAAATCGACAGCTATCCCAAATTTTATTTCAGCTGCCGAATCCGCTCCTTCAGGAATTGCCGCTCCGGTTCCTGTTGGGTCAGCGCCAGAGCTTTCTCATAAGAGGACCGAGCCTCAGCCGTCCTGCCGAGCCTGCGGCACATATCTGCGCCCGGGTCAACTCCGGGCGGCCGCCCGAATCTCGACCATCTCTTTTTCACTTAGCGGTTTATTAAAGGCGCAGGCGACGCGGACATTCTCCTCAAGATGCGAGACGGTCGAAATGCCCACAATCGCGGTCGATACGGGGAAGCTCAAGACATAGGGCAACAGTTGGCGGATGCCGAGGCCCTGCTTGATCAGCGCACCGCGGGCTACCACCTTCATAGCGATCACACCAACCTCCTTAGCTTTGGCCACTCGAAAGAACCGGTCCAGATCTTCGGGATTATCCATGACCGCCTGGGCGGCATTGAGGGTGATCAGAGCGCAGTCATACGGATAGTCTTCCAGGGCGTCGGCAAGAACCCGGGAGGAGTGTCCCGTCACGCCGATGTAGCGGATCGCACCTTGGGCGCGGAGCCGTTCGAAGGCCTCACGGGCGCTGTGCTTCTGCTGAAGCTGTTCGAGTTTTCCCAATCCGCCGAGCAAATGGTGTTGATACAGGTCGATGTGGTCGGTCTGCAGCCGTTTTAAACTCTGATCGAAAAGTGCCATCGTTCCATCGTAGGTGTAATTATGACTTTTTGAAGCAAGAAAGACCTCGTTTCGACGCTTCTTCATCACTGTGCCGATGTTCAGTTCACTGGCACCGGTGCCGTAAAAGGCGGAAGTGTCGATGTAGTTGATCCCCAGATCAATCGCCCGGTTGACTATTGCCACAGCCTCGTCGTGGCGGTCGTGCATCGAGACGGTGAACAATCCGCCAAGGCCGTAAATGGTTACCTGGCACCCAGTCTTGCCGAGAGGCCTTTGCGGTATGGTTGTTTTCGACGGTCCTGTTGCCTGGGCCGAGGTCTCAGCGAAGACACCGCCGGAGGCGCTTAGGCCCAAGCCCGTGGAGGCTGCCAGACTGTCTCTTAAAAAGGTTCTACAATCGCATTCTTTACTCATGGGAGGGACCTCCATTCGGTCTCGTTGAAGCGGGGATTCCTTAGAGATAGTTTTGCTATTATATCCACGCACGGCTGTGCTAGGAGATACCGGAATGGCATGCTGGCCCGCGGCGCGAACGTTATACCTCATGCTGATACAAATGCCTCGGCGCGATAGGAGGTATTTCTTCATGCCGGATCATGGCGAAATCTAGAATCGCCCTGAATTTACGTACGCGATTCTCCTTCCCGGTGGCCATTAAAATCAACAGAGTCTTGGCGAACAGGTCATTCCGGCTGGCGAACGATACCGTTCTGCTGATGAACGACACACGACATAATCGCCAGATATCGGAAACCGGTAGGCTGTGCCCGCGACAGCCGAGCTCGAAGAAAAGTTAAATTTCGCAGCTTGTTCGGACTATCCTCCACGCCGACGACCGCGTGCCCAATCCTCTTACCGAACGCGGAGATCCCATCACACATTTAGCGATGTCAGGAAGCGCTGGCAGACCGGTGCGTGAGCACCGCATCCAAGTCGTCACGGACCTGCTGCGGCTCGTCCTCCAGCGGCATGTTCGCCATGTCGTGCACGCCGTCCAGGGCGCCTTGCGGGTCCGCAGCGAGAGGGGCGAATAGCGCGTCGAAGTCGTCCGGTGCGGGCCCGGTGGTCGCGATGAGTTCGAAGGTCTTGCGCAGTGCGTGATCCGAGCAGAGGCTGCTGACCAGAACCTCGGCAATCTGGCGTCGCGCAATGACGCCATCGCTGGAATCGCCGGCCTGGCGTGTATCGCCCTGCAGGAGGACAAGCCGGTGCTCGTCCGGACCGTTGTAATCGAACCAGCCGGGTCGCACGATCGTGTACGGCAGTCCGCTGGCGCGGACCAGCCTCTCGGAGCGCCGCTTCCAGTCGTGGGCCTCAGTGGTGCGGTTGTAGGTGCCGGTGCGGTTGGTGACTCCGATGGATGTCATCAGCGCGATGCGGGCTGTCCGCGAACCCAGTGCACCCAGGACGTTGCGCACGCCGCCGTAATCGACATTCTCAGCCCCCACCTTTCCTGCTCCGTCCGAGCCGAGGGTGAAGACGACAGCGTCGACACCGTCCACCGCGCCAGGAAGCGTGTCGGGGCGGGTGACGTCACCGGGGACCACCTGCGCTTTTGGGGGAAGCCGACGGGCCTTGTCGGGGGTACGCACTAGGGCACGCACGGTATGGCCCTGGCGGAGTGCTTCCTCAGCGACCAGGCACCCGATGCTACCGGTCGCACCAACGACCAGCACGGTCATGTGAGGAACGGTCATAACGTCTCCTTGCTTTTCGGCGTCCCGGTGACCTCATCGACGACCCGCAGCGCGTTGAGCGTGCGGGGATATCCGATGAAGGGCAGCAGCTGGGTCAAGACATCAATCAGCCGTGCGCGGTCGTTGCCGACGTTGAGGTTCGCGGCGACATGGCCCTTGACCTGCGCCTCGCATCCACCGAGCGAGACAAGCATGCGCACATCGTGTTCGGTTGGATCTCGCCGCGGGATCGTTGTTCCCGTAAGCGGCGAGGTCGCGCTGATAGCGGAGTAAGCTTTCGTCTTGTACATTTGATTTTCCTTCCTGATCTGTTCCAATCTCGAGTTCAGGCCAGATATTGTTCGTCGCTGACTTTTTCCATCCAGTCGGCCGACTTGCCATCAAGCTGCTCGACAATGGCAATGTGCGTCATGGCCGTGGTTGGCGCTGCCCCGTGCCAGTGCTTCTGTCCGGGAGGGAACCAGATCACATCACCCGGGCGGATTTCCTCGACCGGACCTCCCCAGAGTTGCGCTCGGCCGCAACCCGCCGTGACGATCAAGGTCTGCCCTAGCGGGTGGGTGTGCCAAGCTGTCCGGGCACCAGGTTCGAACGTAACGCTGGCCCCGAGAACACGCGCCGGGGCGGCCGCGTTGAAGAGCGGGTCAACTCGCACCGAGCCGGTGAAATACTCCTCTGGTCCTTTGCCTGAAGGCTCCGTTCCGCTTCGTTTGATTTCCATTGCCTTGAACCTCTGCTGTTGGTGTTGAACTTTAGCGGCTGACTCGCTGCTGCAGATGTGCCGGGTAGCGAGCTCCTTCCACAGTGATCGTAGAGACGGCATCATTGATGTCGCGGAGATCCTCAGCGCTCAGTTCAATTTCAGCCGCGCCGACATTCTCCTCAAGCCGGTGCAGCTTCGTGGTTCCGGGAATCGGAACGATCCACGGTTTCTGAGCCAGCAGCCATGCAAGCGCGATCTGCGCAGAGGTTGCCTTCTTGCCTGCCGCGATCTTCCCAAGTACGTCTACCAGCGCCTGATTCGCCTTGCGTGCTTCCGGCGTAAAGCGTGGCACTATGTTTCGGAAATCGGTGCTATCGAATTCCGTTTTCTCGGTGATTGCACCCGTGAGAAAGCCTTTACCAAGAGGACTAAACGGAACAAAGCCGATCCCGAGTTCCTCCAGAGTCGGCAGGATTTCCTGCTCCGGCTCTTGCCACCATAGGGAGTATTCGCTCTGGAGAGCAGTCACAGGCTGCACGCCATGAGCACGGCGAATCGATTCCACGCCTGCTTCGGAAAGACCGAAGTGCTTGACCTTGCCTTCCTGGATGAGCTGTTTGACCGTGCCGGCGACATCTTCAATGGGCACATTCGGATCAACGCGGTGCTGATAGAACAGATCGATCACGTTGATCTTCAGCCGCTTGAGCGACGCGTCGGCAACTGCCCTGATGCGCTCCGGGCGGCTATTCAGACCCTTGTGCGAGTCTCCGTCTTCGAAACCGAACTTGGTTGCGATAACGACCTGTTCCCGGAAGGGAGAAAGGGCCTCGCCGACGAGTTCTTCGTTCGTGAACGGACCGTAGCACTCAGCGGTGTCAAAGAAAGTGACGCCTCGGTCGAATGCCGAACGGATCAGTGTGATGGCCTGCTGCTTCTCAGTTGCGGGACCGTAGCCAAAGCTTAGTCCCATGCAGCCGAGCCCGAGAGCCGAAACTTCCAGGTTGCTCTTTCCTAATTTGCGCTTTTGCATAATCTCTCCTTCGGAACCGTTTCTCGCTTCTTAAAGTTAGCATTGAACGCTCCCGAAGCTGTATCCCAATCCTACATATTTATTGCCTATTCCTCTTGGTGCCTGAGAAATTGTGTGCATTCACAGAACCCAGGGGCTATCCTAGTGTAGAGGAAAGTGGAACCGCCATTATGACAAAACGAATAGGAAACCCTCCTCCGTTAGGAGATCGAGCACGAGAGCTGCGCTCCGAGCTGGCCCGCAAGATTGCCAGGTACATGGGCTCGGAAGAGAATCGGGCAACGGACATTCCCGGCGTGACCCTCCACCGACGGACCGCGCCGACCGCTCCCTGTTCCGCAACCTACGAGCCGGGCGTGACCGTGATCGCCCAGGGTCGAAAGCGGGTAGACCTCGGACAAGCCACTTTCATCTACGGTGAATCGCGATACCTGCTGACGTCGGTCGATTTGCCGATCATCAGCCAGATCATGGAGGCCAGTGAAGAGGCACCCTGTCTCGCGATGTCGCTGAAACTCGAAATGCCTTTGATCCGCGAAATTCTCAGCCGGGAAGAGATTCAGGTGGCTGATGCGCCCTCTGAAAGTCCTGCCATGGCGACCGGCGAAGCCACAGTGGAATTCCTCAGTGCATTTTGCCGGCTCGTGGACCTGTTGGACACTCCACAGGACATTCCCTTTCTGAGTGGCCTGATTCAACGCGAGATCATCTACCGAATCCTGCGGGGACCTGAGGGGGCGCGCCTTCGAGCGATTGCAACGCTGGGAGATCAGAGCCACCGGACGGCAAAGGCGATCGCGTGGGTCAGAGCGAACTACGCGAAACCGTTACGTGTGGAAGATCTCGCAAAAATCGCGGGTATGGGCCTGTCCACGCTGCACCACCATTTCCGGGCGCTGACCGCCATGAGTCCTGTTCAGTATCAGAAGCAGCTTCGCTTGCAGGCAGCGCGGGGGCGCATGCTCATCGATGGACTGGACGCCGCAACCGCGGCCTTTGAGGTCGGATATGAGAGTGCCAGCCAATTCAACCGCGAAT
>DASQID010000808.1:0-26354 GCA_035631775.1 Acidobacteriota bacterium | reverse complement strand
TTTCCGCCGAGATATAGCTGAACATCCAATCTTCATGTTCGTCGGTTCCGCGCATCGTTTGACTCCGTGGAAAAAGGTTCGAAGGAGTTTGCATATACAGATGCGCGAAAGCCACTTTAGTTGGAGTTTTTCAGCATCCTGTTAGATCGGCGGCTACATCAACAGAATTCAAATATCAGTATGATACCGAGCGGGCAATATTTCCTATGAGGCCAAAAGGACCGAGACGTTTCATGCCCGGCGAGCTGGTGTCGGTGCGCTCCTGGCGGGAGATCTGTTCTTCCTTAGATGAAAACGGCATGATGGAAGGGTTGCCATTCATGCCAGAAATGAAAATATATTGTGGGGAGAGATTTCCTTTAAGCAGGCGCCTCGAAAGAACATGTGAGGAAACAGAAGGAGGCATGCGACGAATCCGCAATGTAGTGTTTCTTGACGGACTGCGGTGTGATGGATCGTGGCATGGCGGCTGCGGGAAAGGCTGTATGATTTTCTGGAAGGACGCATGGCTTGAAGGCAAGGAGAGTGCCGTCTCTACACCGCCAGGTGAGGCACGTGCGCCGGAATTCAACTTCCCAATTCAGTCTCGGAACGGCGAGTATATCTGCCAATCGACAGAATTGATCCGGGCTACCTCAAGGCTTTCTGCATGGGATTTGCGGTCCTACATCCGCGACATCCAGGCGCGAACTTACTCGCCCGCAAGACTGTCTCGAATCCTCTCTCATGCGATCTTTCTAAGGCTTCGAAAGTGTGTCACTGGTAGGCCGTATCGTTTCCTCCAAGGATCACAAGCCAGGACTCCTGCAAGGAGCTTGAAACTTCAACCCGGCGAATGGGTCAGGATAAGATCCGAGCAGGAAATAAAGGATACTCTGGACGCGAACGGGAAAAACAGGGGATTGGCGTTTACGGTCGAAATGTTGCCCTTCTGCGGGCTTACTTACCGGGTTCTCAGACGACTGGACAGAATGATCCAGGAATCCACGCGAAAGGTCATCGATCTGGATGACACAGTGATTTTGGAGGGAGTCACCTGCGACGGCTGCCACATTCTCCGGGGCGGATGCCCGCGCGATAACTATCACTTCTGGCGAGAAATCTGGCTGAATCGTTTAACGCCGGAAGAGCCGGTTTGCCAGAGAGAACCCTCTCAGCGATAAGATAGATGTTCAGGCTTGTGCTTGGACGGTTGCTCCAAAAGCTCGCGATTTTGTCGCCAGGCGGCGGTTCACTGCGCCCATGGTTACATCGGTTGAGAGGAGCCAAGATCGGGAGGAACGTCTGGATTGCTCAATCGGTTTACATCGATGCCCTGCATCCGGAGGCGCTCACCATCGGCGATAACTGTACCATCGGATTCCGAAGCTCCATCTTCACCCATTTCTATTGGGGATCGAGAAAGGCGGCCAGCAACGGAAGGGTCGTCATCGAAAAAGACGTCTTCATCGGCCCACACTGCGTCATTCTGCCAAATGTCCGGATCGGCGAAGGAGCTGTGATAAAGGCAGGAACGGTGGTCACCCGGAACGTTCCGCCCCACACCTTTTGGGGGCCGCCGTCGGCAGGAGTGCTGGGTGAGGCGACAGTGGCGCTGACGAGCGAGCACAGCTACGAGCAGTTTGTGCAGGGTATGCGACTACGGCGCAGCACCAAAAAGACAAAACTCCGCACCTTGCGTGAGCGACCGCAGTAGCTGCGCCCGTGAAGAAGCAGGTTTGGAGCGCTGAATTAGAGCGACCCTCAGCCAATCGTTCGCTGTTCCAATTCACCTCTTCGGTCGCGGATTGCCGGCCTCGAACCATCCCAGCTGTACAGGCCACCCTCAGCAAAAGGATAGCCCTAATTTCCGTGGTCTGTGATTCATGACCATGGAGAGAAGGGCTTTTGTTTTGGTGGGGCACGGAAAATCGGATGTCTCCGCTGAGAGAATTCACTGGCCCCCAGATATAAATCTGCCGATTATAAAAGCATAAACAGAAGTTCTAGCAGTTCGATCGAACGACCTGATCGCTTCGCCGAGCTATGATCGATTTGCCGGGAGCAAAGCATGGACCTCGCTGTGTCTGTGAATTCCTGAGTCAATGTGGAAATGGAAGCAACTACTAGGGCAATTCGAAAGTTCGTGATCGACAATTTTCTTTTCGGGGAAGACGGGGATCATCTTGCGGACAATGATTCCTTCATGGGCAGAGGCATCGTCGATTCCACTGGAATTCTCGAACTGGTGGGATTCATCCAGGACGCCTTTGCAATTGTCATTGAAGATCACGAGCTTATCCCTCAAAACCTGGATTCAATCGCCAGTGTGGCGCGATTCGTCCATACAAAGAAGGTCTCTGGGCTAACCGCCGCACCATGAAACTCATTCAGCTCATATCCAAGACGATTTCGCGCTGCCCGGATAACGTTGCTGTAATCCAAGGAGCACAGGGGTGGACTTACGGCGAACTAGGCCACCAGACGCTTCAGGTGGCTGCCCGGTTAAGTGACGCGGGCGTCCGAATGGGAGACCGAGCAGTAATCTGGCTGGATAATTCTGCATCGTATATCGCGACCTATCTCGCGATTCTGGAGTGTGGCGCTGTCATTGTCGCTGCCCATGCCAGATCGACTGCCCTCGATGTTTTGAAAATAATTCAAGACGTCGAAGCTAAGGCTTTAATAACAACCGAGGCTGCCTGGTCATTGAATGGGGAGGCCCTGGAGAAGTCCGGGCTGAGATCCGTGCTGTTACCGCAGGAAACCCTCTCGCTTCGCGACGGGATGCCCCGAGAAATGGCTCCAGAGGAGCTTGCCCAGATCGTTTATACTTCCGGCACCACAGGCTCGCCGAAGGGTGTGATGTTGTCGCATGACAATCTTGTCGCAAACACCAGGTCAATTCTTGCCAGTCTCAAGATCCAGGCCTCGGATGCCGTGGCGGCCGTACTGCCATTTGTATTTGTCTACGGCAATTCCGTCATGCTGACGCACTTGGCCGCAGGAGCGAAGATCGTAATAGCGGACAGCCTCCTTTATCCAATGATGACTGTTGACTCGATGAGGATGGAGAATGTGACCGGATTCTCGGGAGTGGCGTCTAACTATGCGTTCCTGCTTCGTCACACGGACTTCGATTCTGCTCACCTGCCTGCACTGCGATATTTCACCAGTGCAGGCGGGCCGATGCCTGCCGAGCTACTGAAGAAAGTGCGCGGCGCTTTTCCGCGAAGCGAATTCCACGTGATGTACGGCCAGACAGAGGCCACTGCCAGAATTACGATGCTTCCCCCTGGAGACTTGGAAAGATATTCCGCTTCGGCGGGCCTCCCTGTGGCCGGAGTCACTGTTGAGATTCTGAGAACCGATGGCGAACGCGCACTCCCGCGAGAGACAGGCGAGATTACGATTATGGGGCCGAGTGTCATGCTCGGTTATTGGCGGGATGCTGCAGCAAGCGCAAAAGTCTTGAAAGACGGACGGCTGTACACAGGGGATCTGGGGTACATGGACGAGCGAGGCTACCTCTATATCACCGGCCGCAACAGCGAAATGATCAAGTCGGGTGCCTTTCGCGTGAGTCCCAGCGAGATCGAGGAAGTACTGTTTCAGCATCCCGACGTTTATGAAGCAGGCGTCATCGGCACAGAGGACGAGCTGTTGGGTGAGATGTTAGTCGCAGCCGTGGTTCCCAAACCGGATAGACAGATATCCATGAAAGCTGTGCTGGCTCACTGTGCCCGGCGTCTGCCGCCCTACAAGAGACCCAAGGCGATACATCTGGTGAAGGAGTTGCCCAAGTCCGAAAATGGGAAGGTGCTGCGACAGAAGCTGCGCGGACTGGTCAAGTCCCTACGCGAGAATCGGCAGCGCGACGAGCAGCTGACCGCCAGGCCGGCACGATTCTCCCCCCATTCCTGAAGGTTCAACTGCAATAGATGAAACTTACAAAAGGCGTGCTGGCGATCCAAGCCGATGTGACTTGCTGTTGCATCGAGGGTGTGCTGCGCAACCAGGTGTTTCACCAACTTAGGCGCAAGGGGGCTGTTGTGGGCCTCAGCGGAGGAGTCGACAGCAGTGTGGTGGCATCGCTCTGCGTTCGGGCCTTGGGCAAGGACAGGGTTCTCGGGCTTTTCATGCCGGAGACTGAATCCTCTCCTCAGGGCCTCGAACTGGCAAGATCCCTTGCCGAGCAGCTGGGAATGGAAACTGTCTTGACCGACATTACACCAATCCTCCGGGCCCTTGGCTGCTATTCCCTGCGAGACCAGGCAATTCAGCAAGTGATCCCTGGGTATGGCCCAGGCTACCGGTGCAAGTTGGTGTTGCCGGGGATCCTCGAGGGATCCGGATATAACGTCTTTTCGGTAGTCGTGGAGTCGCCCGCGGGAGTTCAGACCAAGGCTAGGCTGACAGCAAAAGCTTACCTGGGAATTGTGGCCGCTACAAATTTCAAGCAACGAACCCGAAAGATGCTGGAGTATTACCACACTGACCGCCTGCAGTATGCCGTCGCCGGTACACCCAACAGGCTGGAGTATGACCTGGGATTCTTTGTGAAAAATGGAGACGGTGCGGCCGACGTGAAGCCCATCGCGCACCTTTATAAGACACAGGTCTATCAGCTCGCCGAATACCTGGGAATCCCTGAGGAGATTCGGCGGCAGCCTCCAACCACTGATACCTATCCACTTTCGCAGACCCAGGAGGAATTCTACTTCGCTCTCCCCCTCGAGGAGCTGGACCTATGCCTGTACGGAGTGGATCATCACGTCCCCCCTTTCGAAGTCGGTGAGGCAACGGGATTGACGACGCAGCAGGTAGAAAGAGTATATGCCGGCATCGTCGCAAAACGCCACGCCACCACCTATTTACATCTCCAGCCCCTTCTCTTCTAGAGAGCTTGGGATCGACACCTTCTCCCTGCATGTTGCCAAAGACAGGTGCTGAACCTCAGTGCCGGCAAGCCAAAGTAGACATTGGCCTTTGACAAGCAGGAAGTGACCCCGGACCCAACAGGCTCTCCGATTCAGCACCGTCGATTTCCTTTACGATGTATGGTTCGTAACAGATTCAGCTGTATGTCCAATGAATTGAGAAGATTGGAGCATATTGGTGGCGGCACTCCTCTTAACAGCGGTCCCTATGTCAACCGGCTTTACATGCTCCCCACGTGATCCGCCTTTCTTCGCCAAGGTCCGGGTGACCCGAGGATCCGTCGTGCGCCAGCTAAGTTGTTCATTATATACGACATGGGGATGTGATCTCACCGGAAGTGAACGGGCGGGAAGTGCGGGAACGATTTTTGCTAAGAAGGGAGTGGACTTCATGTTCCGGGAGAAGAGAATGAAGAGATCAATCAGCTTCGCGATAATGCTTCTTGTCTTGGGATGCGGTGCCGCTTTAGCCGACACGGTGTCCATAACCTCGATGGGGCAATATGGAAGCCCATGGTATGGAATCTACATCGGGCCGTACCAACTTTCCGTCGGCGGGCAGCAGATGGGTCTCCTCTGCATCTCGTTCGACAAAGAGTTGGGGACGAGTTGGACTGCGAATGTAGTGGACGTGACTGGAGACTCCAGCTATACGCACATTGCCTATCTTGTGGACTTGTTTGGCAAGACGAGTGACGACAAAACGAGAGCAGAAATTCAGTACGCCATCTGGGCTCTTTCCCCGCAAAATGGGCCATTGGGAACTACAATCAACTGGCTGACGTCTCACGGTGCTGATGCCGCATTCATGGCCCAGGTGCAGTATTACGCTTTCACTGATAATGGGACCTATAGTGGGTCGATCATCGCTTATCTCGCCGAGCCTGACAACGCCAGCCAGGATTTCTTGCGGATAGGAGTGCCTGAGCCATCGTCGCTGCTGCTGCTGGGAACAGGATTGCTGGCGGTCGGGTTGGCGGCGTTTCTCAGGATGAAGTAGAGTTAATTCGCCAGGAGGATTACCTACAGAGCTGCAAAAGGGCCGCTGCAGAAGCGGCTCTTTTTTTCGGCGCAAAAGAGCCTTCGTACCATGGGGCGCCGTACCCAAATGGCCAAGGGGAGGGTCTGCAAAACCCTATTCGGCGGTTCAAATCCGCCCGGCGCCTCCACCATTCCTCCACTTCGGGGAGACCGACGAGAATCCCCACGTCATTTGAGACTTCGGCTGCCAGTGGCTCCTGCCCGACCAGCCCTCACCAATAGCAATAAAAGAATGACTGCTTCAACAACTGCGTGGAAACACGATAGGAAGGCACGGCTTCAAGAACCGTCTGCGGCACCACCCACGGATCGTCCGGGAGATGCTCAAGACTCACTTTCATCTTTGGTCTGAACCGGGCGATGGTCCCGAGTGCCCCCTTAAGTGCCTCGCGCTCTGCGCCTTCAATGTTGAGTTTGATGAAGTCCACGCGATTCAGATGAAGCAACCGGACAGCCTCGTCAATGGTTATAGTAGAGACGCGAACGGTGCGCGCCGCCCCTGATCGTTTCACGCTATCGCGCTGAATCGCACTGTCGAGACTGTCGGCTGAGTCCTCAAAGATGAGTGAGTCACCTGCTTTGCTCCAAAGGGCGGACTCGATGGGTATGACCTGTCGGGCATGTATCTCCTCCTCGAAATTCCTCCTGAAGCACACCATAGTTTCCGGATCGGGTTCGAATGCCACGACGAGGCCGGCTCCCTGTTCGAGCGCGAATCGCGTAAAGGTCCCAAGGTGGCTTCCCCCGTCCAAGACGACGTCACCTCTGCGAATGGCGAGCGGGCCACGCAGGTATCGATTATCGATTTCGCGATAAGTCAGCGCGACGGCCAAGGGATAACGGTCGGCGAGCCTGCCCCAATAAAGGCCTCTTGGAGTTTTCCACAAAACAGAGCAAGGCGATTCGCCTCGGTTTACCTGTCGGATATTGTTCTCAGTATATCGAAGTTCGCCACGGAGCTCGCTGGGGATTATGGCCAGCGAGAGCTCTCCCCAGCTCACATACGGAAGGCGGCCAATCAATTTCGAACCGAGAGCACGTGCCCTACGCTCGATGGGAGGGGACTTTTTCGCAACGATTGTCGTTGCCCCCGCGACCAGCAGCAGGAAGGCAGCGAGATACAGCGGTGTTCGCCTTCTGAATCGCATATTATCCCTAGTCAAAATCGTGAGAGCGGTGGCAATTCGGAATTATTCGAGCGCCCGCCGACATGTCAAGGGGATTCGAGTGAGCGGCACGCGGCAGGCGTGGTCTGAGCGAATCCCAAACCCAACCATCTGCAAAAGAAGAGGGATTGGCGAAGCATAACCGAACGGACGTCGCGGACAGTTTGTCCAGCGGACGCGAACCAATAGTAGTGAGTCTTTACAACTCAGCCAGACAGGAAAGAGTGGTGAGATTGCACTGAGTAGGAAGGGATTACACCCATTACGATTGGAGATGATTTTTGCACCTGTCGGAAAGCTTTACGATGGTGGCCGACAAGGTCTCGGGTTGGCAAGACCAGAACCTATAGATAAATTATTGCATTTGTTGGGTTTTCTGGCTGTTTTCCCGAATCCAGAGTGCTGGCCAGCATATTGCTCTATTGCTATTGGATATAGGGACTTCTTGAAGGGAGAGGAGTACATCGTGACGGAAAGGGAGCGTCGCCACTTGGGCACGCGGGTAAGCATTCTAATAATCTCATCTGCAGTTGTTGTACTTTGCGCTCAGGTGGGATTCGCAGATCCCATTAGCTTGTCGTATACGACGACAAGCGGCGATAGTGGTCCAGGGGCAGGGGTAACCTACGGCTTGCAGCTCACTCAAGATAGCAGCGTGTCCCAACTCTACCACGGCACCTTCACAATCTCGACGGCTGCACCGATTAATCTGTCGGATCCATGGTACGCTGACTGGGTCGCTTTTAAGTTCGATGGTGGCTCCGCTGGAACAATCTCCAATCCGTCGAATTGGAGCGTAGCCAGCAACACCACTATGGTGCTATGGGCTGGGGGCGGCTATCGGACATTGCTGCAAAACACCTGGTCTGGATTATATGCTCCCGGAATTACCAGCGGTACCATCACAGGCGGCATCTTGCTCACTGGCAGCATTCTTAGCGCATCGTTTACATTCGACCTCACCATGGCCAGTGGCAGCAACCTGAATAATCCGATACCCTTCCAGGTAGGCTACTATGATGGTCTCAACGGAAAAGGGGCCGTGGTGTTTAACCAGCTCAGCCGGGATCTGGCTGTCGCTGAACCAGAGTCTTTGGTGTTGCTGGGAATCGGCTTGGTTGCAGTCGCCGTGTTGACCAGGAGAATGCACTAAAGAATAGGCAGCCACCTGATGTGATGAGGGCCGATCTGACAGTCGGCCCTTTTTTCTTCTTTCTGCGCCGTATCGTCGCTGTGGCGCACGAGAGGGAAAATGAAGGTTGTAATTTCGCCAGCGGACGGCACAATCACAGCCTTCGAAGCGGCTGAAAGCGCTCCCTGCGATCAACACGAGGCATCTGACCAGAGTACTGTACGGGATCCTGAAGAGGAAACACGATGACTCCTTCCGAGATTCTTTCAGTCGAAGATACTACAGCCTTGGGACCTATTGTCGATCGGCTGTGCCAAGCTGCTGCGCCGGCTCTGGCGGGACGTAATGGTCGTCTTGTTCTTCCATCGCGCGACTGCGTGATCGAATGTATTGATGCGCTGCGGTCGGTGTTCTTCCCTGGCTACTTCGGCACTTCAGACCTGCATGATGAGAGCCTGCATTACTACGTCGGAGCCACCCTGGCCAGGGTGCTGAAATCGCTCGAGGAGCAGATTCGACGCGCGCTCGCCTTTGCGGAGAAGCACGATTTCGAAACGTGCAGACATTGCGGCGATGTTGCCGGGCGAGCGACGCACTCTTTCCTGGCGCGATTGCCGGTGGTGCGCCGCCTCGTGGATTCCGATGTGGACGCGGCTTACGAAGGAGATCCCGCTCTGAGAGTAAAGGACGAGGCCATTTTCAGCTACCCCGGCATTTTCGCAACGACCAACCAGCGTCTGGCACACGAACTGTATCTGCTGGATGTGCCACTCATCCCGAGAATGATTACCGAGCATGCTCATAGCATCACCGGCATCGACATCCATCCGGGAGCCGCCATCGGAGAGAAGTTCTTCATTGATCACGGAACAGGCGTCGTTATCGGTGAGACAAGTATCATAGCCAACCGCGTGCGACTGTATCAGGGGGTGACTTTGGGAGCAAAGAGCTTCCCTCTCGACGAGCACGGCAATCCCATAAAGGGGATTGATCGGCATCCTGTCGTCGAGGATGACGTGATCATCTATGCGGGAGCCACTATCCTGGGGCGCATAACCATCGGCCAGGGATCGACAATCGGCGGGAACGTCTGGCTGACGCACAGCGTGCCGGCAGGCAGCAGGATCACACAGGACCAGGCCGCTACGAGATAAGGGCCGCTTCGCTAGCGCTGGGGCACATGGGAAGGACATCGGAAAGGGGTTCCAGCTGATATCCATGTCGGACGGTCCATCTATGAGTGAGCTCCGGAAGGTACGCCATGCGCAGCCCGGAAGGGCCTGTTAGATGAGTAGATCGCGGCACGAGGTTGGTTCCATTGCTGAGGCAGGTCAAGGATTTCGAACGGGCGCCGTCCGGTGATGCATGGCGTCGATCGTTTGAAAATCGACGCGAGGATCATCGGCAAGCCAGAGGCTCCGAGTCTGGCTGCGTCTCTGTAATGTTTCGCACGCAGGGCCCGCCTCACCCAGAACACTACTATCCCACCAAACCAGGCATATCTTTCAAATCGAAATCCCCGGCCGCCAGGGTATTCCCCCGATCTTTCTTTGCGCAGGATACGGTGAGCCATCTGTAGGAACGGCGGAACGGTACGGATAGAGTTGGACACATGCATTCTGTAGAGGACTGTATACGGCGCACGGATTAAGACCGTGGACCGCAAGAAACCCAGCTTGGCAGCGAGATCGACGCAATCCAAATGAAAAATGCCAGCCGACCAGCCCCCGACCTGCTGAAAAACCCTCTTTTCAACGACAAACGAACTCGCACTCATCCCGAAACCACGATCCTTGGCCATTAACGAGGCATACTCCACGAGCTCGACCTTGCCGCGCGGTTCGCGTTCTGTCGCCGAAGGCACCGCACCGGTGAACCCACAATACCTTCCCAAAATGAAGGCCGGATGACGCTCGGCGATGATCCGCTCATAAACGTCCAGAGCCCACTGCAAGAACACGTCGTCTCCATCCAGAAAGACCAGGTACTCGCCTTCTGCATGGGCAGCGCCGTGGTTGCGGGCTTCGATCGCCCCGCGATTGCGCGGAAATCTCAGAAGTTGAATCGACTCTCCGTAATGCCGCAGTACTTGCGCAGAGCCGTCAGTGGAGCCATCGTCCACGACAATGATTTCCTTCGAGGGACTGTGCTGCAGTAGTGCCGAATCAACCGCGTCTCGAATAAAGTCAGGCTGGTTATAGCAGGTAATCACTATGCTGAATCGTATGTGGGACACGGCTTGACCTGCTTTCATGCATTACCTTCTTGCGCACTTCGTTTCGGTGAATGGGAAAATCCACCGCGGGTTTGATGTCTGGAGTTATTCAGAAGCTGTGGGAGAGAGTCATTTACCGATCTCGCTCCGACGGAACCGTGCCACAGTCGTTTTGCGGCGCCATCGAGAGACCCTGTCTGGCTCCGCCGATGACCAAATCTGCGCATGTTTCCACGGAGGTGATCTATAGCGAATCCCGCGTGGGCGAGAGAGCGCAGTGACGGAGCATTGTCGACGGCTACGTAAGTGATGGCCCTCTGATAGCCCTCGCTCTGCGCAATGCGCAGAGTCTGAGCCACGCCATCGCGCATCGCACCCATACCGCGAAACCGCGCAAACGTGTGTGCACCCTCCAGGAGCACCTCGCCGTTCTCCGGGACTGGAAATCGCCTCGGCTTGTGCGCTTGGAGCTGAGCTTGATCTGCAGGTCTAATCAGCCATTGGGCAAACGCCGGCTTTCGATCCGGCGTCCACGCGATATAGAGAAGCCGGAGCCCTGCCCTGCACAATCTCATTCGCCTGAAAATGTCCGGATAGTCATCTGCACTGCCCTGCTCGAGTTCCTCGTGGAATCCTCTGAAGGTTGCGGCGTCGCATGGCTCCATGACGACTGGGATTTTGGCAGGAAGGAGAGGACGTGGAACCGAGATGTCGCAGCTGAGCCCGAGAAACACCTTCGTGTGCCAGATCTGCTCCGAAAGCTGGCGCACAGTAGCGGAAGTCAAGAGCCCACGAACATGCGCGAGCGCGCGCATTTATTCCCCCACGCGAAACCAACCATGGGCTCTTTGTCTTGATTGGCTTCGGGCTTCGAAGGATGTTAGGCATATACTACACTATTAGCAGCTCAATTCACAACACCATTTCGCCTATTGCTGCGGGCAAAGGTGTTAAGATAAGGCATTCCTAATGGTGATCCACGATGCGCGCGGAGGATCACTTGGTATGCCCGTGCTGCCATACGGCCAACATTCACCCGTCAAGTAGACGCATGTGGGAGTGGATGCTCACGTTACTGTTGCTCCGCCCATACAGGTGCTGGACGTGCGGATATCGTTTCTACGACCTGCCACCAAATATGCAGATTAAACAAAGCAAGTAGGCCTATGAACTCAAGAGAGCTGGGGCAAACAGGAGTAGCGGTGCCAGAAATCGGGCTCGGCACATGGGATTACCACGGCGGTGTGAAGCCTCTGCGTGCAGGCTTTGAGCGGGGAGCACTGTTCGTCGATACGGCAGAATCTTACGGAAGCGAGCCCGTTGTGGGCGAGGCAATTCGGGGGAGAAGGAACGAAATATTCCTGGCTACAAAGGTGTCACCGGAGCACTTCCACCGAAGAGACATCCAGAAGGCTGCCGATGAAGGCCTTCGACGTCTGAGAACCGACTACATCGACCTGTACCAGCTTCACCAACCCAACTCCGGCGTACCAATCGCCGAAACCCTCGGGGCAATCGAAGATCTGGTCGAGGCCGGCAAGGTGAGGTTTATCGGAGTCAGCAACTTCTCGCTGGCTCAAATCAAACAGGCTCAGCAGGCGAGCCGGAAGCATCCGATCGCCGCTAACCAGGTGCGGTACAGCGTGGTGGATCGCACGATTGAAGGTGGTTTGCTGCAGTATTGCCAGGCGAATCATGTCAGTATCATTGCATATAGTCCCCTGTCACGCGGTCTCTCGCGCACGCTTGATTGCGATCCTGAGGGGGTGCTCGCCGAAGTAGCGCGAGCGAAGGGCAAGACAATAGCCCAGGTGGCTTTGAATTGGTGCTTGTGCAAGGAGGGCGTATTCGTCATCCCGAAGGGCAACTCGGTCGCGCACGTCATCGAGAATTGCGGCGCGTCAGGCTGGCGTCTAGATCCCGTGCACATTCGCATGATCGACGAAAAAATCAAGTTTAATCGACGAAGCGGAGTGCAGATGCTGCTTAGGCAACTTGTTCCGCACTCGATGAGTGGAATCGCGCTAAGGGTAATCCAGAGATTGCCCCGCCGCTTGCGGCGCAGGTTCAGTTGAACTCCGTGGCCCGATAATGATCCAAATTGTCGTTTTGTCCGATAGTACTTATTGATGTGCGAATAATATGGTGACAGTTTCGCCACAGCGAAGTGCCGCCCCTTCGGCCTTCGGGGCTCTCTTTCTTTCGCCCATAGCCCCCCGGGCTGACGCGCGGGGCCATTCTCTGACGCTCCTTCAGCGCTCAGAGTGAGGCGCGAAGGGCCAGGAGTGGTAGGCCCGGCAGTCAGGGGGGGAACCATGAGGAACCAAAAGAGGCCTGAAGGGGCGGAACTCATACAATCCGAATTTGTCACTGTATTATCCGAACCTCGATAATGCGGGAGGTCGCGCAGTTTCCGAAAAGGAGTCTCGAGAACAAAAATGATCACTCGCCTCATTGATGCAGACGAAACAAACTTAGAAATAACTTCATCCCGAGGACTCTTCAAAGAGACCGACAACATGCTAGTCAACAACATACTTCAATGCATCGGGAAGACTCCAATGGTCAACCTGTGCCTGTTCGGCCTTCCGCACGTGTTTGCGAAGGCCGAACACATGAATCCTGGCGGCAGCATCAAGGATCGGGTCGCCCGTTACCTCATCGAGGAGGCGGAGCGCGAAGGAAAACTTCGGCCGGGCATGACCATCATAGAAGCGTCCTCGGGCAACACGGGGATCGGCGTCACCATGGTGGGGGTCATGAAGGGCTACAAGGTCGTTATCGTGATGCCGGAGAACATGAGCGAAGAGCGACGGAAGATCATTCGCGCCTTCGGCGGCGAACTGGTCTTTACCACTGCGCAGGGATCCCTCGGAGAAGCAGTAGCGAAAGTCCGCGAACTGCAGGCGGCCGATCCCAATATTTGGGTAGTGCAGCAGTTCGAAAACCCCAAAAATCCCGAGGTCCATTACAGGGAAACCGCGACGGAGATCTGGGAGCAGATGGATGGGAGAGTAGACGCCTTTGTCGCGGGAGTCGGGAGTGGTGGCACCCTGGCCGGCGTGGCGCGCTTCCTCAAGGAACGCAATCCGAGAGTGCGTATCGTCGCCGTGGAGCCGAAGAATTCCGCGGCGCTTCTCGGAAAAGAGCCGGGGCTGCATCAGATCCAGGGAATAGGAGACGGTTTCATTCCGCCCGTGCTGGATGTGTCTCTGATCGACGATGTCGAGGTGGTGACCGACCACGATGCGATCGAAACCGCCCGCGCGCTCGCGCGCAAGGCCGGCCTGTTAGTAGGAACGTCATCGGGCGCCAACGTCTGGGCTGCGTCCAGGGTTTCACACAAGCCAGGCGGAGAGCGGCGCGTGGTGACGGTCCTTCCCGATCGCGCAGAACGCTATTTCTCTACCGCGCTAATCTAGCAGGATGCCGAAAAACTCCATATCTCGGCGGAAAAACGAGTACCGAAGGATCATCCGCCGAGAACAATCCGAACCATGGTCGATGTGATTCTCAAGGACCTTTCGCCGCTCTTTGAGGGACTCTATGCCAAAGTCGGCCGGCCGTCGATTGCGCCGGAGAAACTCCTACCCGCTCTCCTGCTGCAGGTGCTGTACTCCGTGCGAAGCGAGCGGCTGCTGATGAACCAGCTTGATGACAACCTCTTGTTTCGCTGGTTCATGGGCCTGAGCATGGACGACGTGATCTGCGACACAACGGTTCAGCAAGAATCGGGATCGGCTTCTCGAAGGCGACATCGCTCGGGCTTGAACAAGTGCTCATTCACGCCCGGGAACAACGACTCCTGTCCGACGAGCATTCCACGGTGTACGGGACCCTGATCGAGGCGTGGGCTGGCCAGAAAAGCTCCAAGAAGAAAAGAGGAAGCCAGTTCCGGAGACTCTTCCAACGATCCCGGGAACCCGACCGTTGATTTCAAGCGTGAAAAGAGAACGAACAAGACTCACCAATCGACGACGGCTACAGATGCGAGATTGTACAAAAAAGGCGAAGGCCAGGAATCGAAGCTCTGCTATCTGGGGCATGTAATGATGGAAAACCGCAACGGTCTGGTAGTCAACGCACGGGTCACAGAGGCCACTGGAACCGCGGAAAGAGAGGCTGCGTTGATATGCTTGGCGAGATCCCTGCGAAGAAACGGATCACTGTTGGCAGAGACAAGGCGTATGACACGAAGGAATTTGTCAGACAGGCACGGGCTCTGGAAGTGACTCCTCACGTTGCTAAAAGCATCAACAACCGATCGAGCGCGATTGATAACCGTACCACGCGGCACGCAGGATATCCGATCAGCCAAAGGTAGAGAAAGCTAGTCGAGGAGATTTTCGAGTGGATGAAGACGGTCGCAATGCTGTCCAAAACACGGCACCGTGGAACTGCTCGCGTCGGCTGGATGTTTACGTTGGGAGTGGTTGTATATAACCCGGTCAGGAAGTCGAAATCTGATGGAGGTTCCCGCATGAGAGCCCGGGGAGTGAGCTGGCTCGTCGGTCGAATTTCGCAAAGCAACTTTCCTGCTTGGGGCTCCGGAATAACTGAATCCAATGCAGATGAAGTCGTCGAAAGCGCTTTTGAGTCATCTCAATCAGGATTTGGGCTCCAGAGATAGAAATCCTCGACAGCACGCCACTCGCCCATGTTTTTGATCCTAGAGGGACTTTACTGCGGTATCGGCGAGAAGAGCTCCAAATAGTTACGTTCATTCGTGATTAGCCGCGTGGCTTTGTCTTACCTACTTTTTGGGGGACCAAGGTCTTGAGTCCTATCGCATCGGGCAATAGGGTCTGAGTCAATGTCACCTTGTTCTGGATCGTAGCAGTCCGGTATGGGCCTTTCTCCCCACTTTTGCCAGGTTGGTGCTTAGACTGTGAATCTGCTCGCTTAAAAAAGGCACGGAGTATTTGAGAACGCACGCATACGCCAGAACTCTTTGCTGGCAATCCTGAACTCCCGGTTGGTCACTGCTGAGGGTGGTCAACTGCTCCAGTGGCATCTCCCGAAACTCCATGGGGGCTTGATTCCAGGGCAGTGCCGAGATCCAGCCCAAGGCCGAGCCGTCCTGAACCGGCGTGTTATAGAGTGCCGCCGAGCGTTTGTCGAACACCAACGTGACACTCTCGAGCGGGATCCGGCTGTCATCGAGAAAGCGCAGCAGAGGCTGCAGCGCGACCGAAAACTCCTCCGTGTCAGGGAGATTGCCGGGATAGACATGATGACAGAGGGAAAGCCCATAGACTCCATCGAGCACGTACGACAAGCCAAAGTGCCGCAGATTGTGGCGGCCCTGCTTGTTATGACCGCGCTGAGCCAACGTATTGCGCTGGTTCGTCGAAGCCACGAAGGTATAGAAATTCGTAGTGTCATAGCACAACAACCGATGACTGACCAGTTGCTTGTCCTTCCACAGGGCGACAGCGGCACGGGATCTGAACGTTCCCGAATCAAGGCGGCGACCTTCTCGGGGGTTCCTAGATAGATTTGATTCGTGATGCGGGGCTTACCGTCGATGCAGCCACTTTCTACGAGGTAGCAGTAGATTTTGTTGGCCTTTTCTTAGCGATGATCGATGCCATATAGGGTAATTTTCGATAATAGAGAAAATGTCAAGTGAAATATATCGTACAATAGTGCTGAAAATAGTAGATGAAATCAGAAGAGAGGTTAGAGTCAGGTTTTCTGCAATAGGGTAATACTCAGAATTCGAGACGAATCGTTACCCATCGGCTTTCAATCACAGGATTTGCAGAAGACCGCCAGAAAAGCTTAGCGATACCGCAGTAAAGTCCCCCTAGAGGCGAGGCCGCGTGGGCAAAGGATCCCAGAGAGGACATCCCCGGCCTGACGAAGCTATCTGCGGGCGGCCAGGAGGCGAAAGCGAGCTAGCTGAGCAGGCGCCTCAGCAACGTCGCGGCCGCTAGGCAGAGGCAACCTGGTCCCAAAAGAACAATTGTAGGAGGCTCGGGGACCCTCGCAACGTTCCAGGTGCACCAAGCACCAGTAGAGTCGCCGTCATTGATAAAGATGCCGACGGTGTGAGAGTAGTCCACGGGATCACCAGGGATGATGGTATCACCGCCGCCTCTGATCAAGGCGATGTAGCCGTCCACGACAAAGGAAATCGTGCCATCAGGAATGGGGTCATCGTAGACGATGGAGCCATGGCTGGTCATGAGCAAAGAAAAGGGAGCAGGAACGACGGAGGAAAAGCTGTAGCCAGCGATCTGGCCGGAGATGGAAGTGATTGTGTAAACGTTCTCTGGAAGGATGCCTCCAACGAGGAGTGTGCCAAGAGGGCCTGTGGTGATTATCAAATCGTAGGAGAAGATCGAGCAGTACGGACAGATTGCTGTGTTGGCGCTGCCGGTAACTTCAAACGTATCAGCCAGGGCAGGTTGGGCGATAAAGAAGAGGAAAAAGACGGCGACGAGTGTTACAGCAACTTTGGCTAACATAAGTCCCTTCCTTGCATGCGGAGCGACAAGCTATAGTGCCCCTCTGTCCAGTGCAAGCAACAGCCGTGCCTCGACATGAAACTTCTGTGTTTATGATGCCTAGTAATTGAAGCGGAAGGACATCGGGAAAAACGGCGCCAAAAAGCTAAATGCGAGGCTACCCTACAAATGTAAGAAACGACTACATAACTGGTGCGGGCCAGGCCATCCGTTTTCCATATGTGCTTCGTCTATGTGCTTCGTCTGCAGTGAGTTGCGGCAGGAAAGACTCAGTTCCTCGATATGTAAAGACTTACGACATTCAGTGGAGTCTCATCCGCTCATCACGGAGGCTTCTTCCGGCAACAAGCGGATCGGCGTCACCGTGGTGGGGGTCATGAAGGGCTACAAGGTCGTCATCGTGATGCCGGAGAACATGAGCGAAGAGCGACGGAAGATCATTCGCGCCTTCGGCGGCGAACTGGTCTTTACCACTGCGGAGGGATCCCTCGGGGAGGCGGTAGCGAAAGTCCGCCAACTGCAGGCGGCCGATCCCAATATTTGGGTAGTGCAGCAGTTCGAAAATCCCAAGAATCCCGAGGTCCATTACAGGGAAACCGCGACGGAGATCTGGGAGCAGATGGACGGGAGAGTAGACGCCTTTGTCGCGGGAGTCGGGAGTGGTGGCACCCTCGCCGGCGTGGCGCGCTTCCTCAAGGAACGCAATCCGAGGGTGCGCATCGTCGCCGTGGAGCCGAAGAATTCCGCGGCGCTTCTCGGAAAAGAGCCGGGGCTGCATCAGATCCAGGGAATTGGAGACGGCTTCATTCCGCCCGTGCTAGATGTGTCTCTGATCGACGATGTCAAGGTGGTGACCGACTACGATGCGATCGAAACCGCCCGCGCGCTCGCGCGCAAGGCCGGCCTGTGAGTGGGAACGTCATCGGGCGCCAACGTCTGGGCTGCTTCCAGGGTCTCACACAAGCCAGGCGGAGAGCGACGCGTGGTGACGGTCCTTCCCGATCGCGCAGAGCGCTACTTTTCCACGGCACTGATCTAGAAGGACACGTCAAAGGCTCGAAGTACTCCAAGAATCTCAAAGAAAAGCCAACCGCGAAGAATATAATCGGCGCGTGTGCGGAATAGTCGGAGAAATCGGACCAGGGGCCTGCAACGAAACGCAGCTCAAACGAATGATGGGAATGCTCACCCATCGCGGGCCGGATGAGGCCGGAGATTTGTTGGGACCGGGCGTCGCCCTCGGACACCTGAGGCTCAGCATAGTCGATCTGAAATCCGGCCAGCAGCCCATGAGCACTCACGATGGGCGCTACTGGATCGTCTTCAACGGCGAAATCTTCAACCACGTCGAATTGCGGCAGGAACTCGAAGACCGCGGCCACATCTTCCTGACCAGAAGCGATACGGAGGTAATTCTCAATTCCTATCGCGAGTGGGGTGAGGGCTGTCTCGAACACTTCAACGGCCAATGGGCATTCGCCCTCTGGGACCGCGCGCACGATATCTTCTTTCTGGCACGCGATCGCTGGGGAGTCCGCCCGCTCTTCTACAGCGTTCTGCCGGACGAAAAAACCCTTCTCTTCAGCTCGGAGATCAAGGCGCTGCTCGCGGATGATCGAGTCTCGCGGGAATGGGATCCGGAAGCGCTTCGGGACATACTGCACTGCTGGGTGTGCGAGTCGGACCGAACGCCGCTCCGCGTTATCCGTCAGTTGCCGCCGGGATCGAGTCTCACCGTCAGGAATGGAAGAAGTACAATTCGCCGATGGTGGCTGCCCGAGTTTCTACCTGAACTCGTCGAGTGGGAGCGATCGCGGGAAAGCTGGTGCGAGGAGATTCGCGCCGTCCTCGACGATGCCTGCAGACTGAGGTTGCGGGCCGACGTCCCGGTGGGGGCCTACCTTTCAGGAGGACTCGATTCGTCGATCATCGCATTGCTCGTAAAGACGCTGCATCAGAACGAACTCGAGACCTTTTCCATCTCATTCTCGGATCCCGGATACGACGAATCGGAGTACCAGAATGTGATGGCGGAACACCTCGGCACAACACACCACGAGGTAAAGATCCGACGAGATTCGATCGCCGAAAGCTTCAGGAACGCGATCTGGCATGCGGAGACGCCCATCTATCGGACGGCGCCGGTCCCCATGATGCGCCTCTCAAAGCTCGTGCGCGACTGCAGCTTCAAGGTCGTCCTGACGGGCGAGGGGGCGGACGAGATGTTCGCCGGCTATGACCAGTTCAAGGAAGACAAGATCCGCCGCTTCTGGGCGCGCCGGCCGGACTCTCCGTGGCGCAAGCGGCTGCTTGACCGCCTGGAACAAAACATCCGAGGCACGAGTCCGCGTACGCGGGCATTCTGGTATGCGTTCTTTCAGAACGATCTCGGCCGGACGGAGCTGCAGGGATATTCCCATCGCATCCGCTGGTCGAACGGGGCCGGGCTCCTGCAGATGCTCGCGGATTCCGGTACATCCCCGGAGGTTGACGGCTGGATACCGGGAATTGAGTCGACCGTGCCTTCAGGCTTCGGGCGCTGGAATGCGCTTTCGAAGGCACAGTATTGGGAGTGCCGGCAGCTGCTCTCCGGGTACCTGCTGTCGTCGCAGGGAGACCGCATGGCGATGGCACACTCGGTCGAGGGGCGATACCCGTTCCTGGATTATCGAGTATTTGAGCTAGTGCGGAGAATGCCTCCCGATCTCAGGATGCGCGGGCTTTGCGAAAAGTTCATCCTCAAGAAAGCGTTCGAGGGAAAGTTGCCCGAACGGATCGTGGGTAGGGTCAAGAATCCCTACCGCGCTCCAGACGCGCTCTGCTTCCTCACCTCGGACGGGAACGGAGCGTTCGCCGAAAGTCTCTCGCTTGAATCGGTGCGGCGGCACGGGCTCTTCAAGCCAGAGGCGATCGACAGGCTGCTGCAGCGTTTGAGGAACTCACCGGAACGGTCCGCCAGAGACAATATGGCGGCGGTGATCGCGTACTCGAGCCACCTCTTCCAGGATATGTTCGTGGACGGATCGATGACGCCCTCGGCTCTCCCTCCGGTCAGAACGGCGATACGCGTCTAAAGGCCACCGCGAAGACGCAAAGGCGCGAAGGAAAAAGGGACGCGGAAAGAACGCCGCCTTCGGACGCCGCGCAGACGACGAAAGCCACCGCCAAGAGGCGAAGTACGCAAAAGGACGCAAAGATGATCGTAAAGAAGGCAGTCATTACGGCGGCGGGGCGCAACCAACGTACTCTGCCGCTGCAGACTCTTGTCGATCGCGACGGCGAGGAAAAACCGCTGCTGCGTATCCTGATCGATGAGGTACTGAGCGCAGGCATCGAAGATATCGCAGTTATCGTGGCACCCGGCCAGGAAGCCCCTTACGGCAAGGTCGTGGGCGATCTCGCCGGCCGCCTCCGCTTCATCCCGCAGGATGAGCCGCGCGGCTACGGTCACGCCGTATACTGCGCGAAGGACTTCACTCGAGACGCTCCTTTCCTTCACCTGGTCGGAGACCATCTCTACCTGAGCAACGAGGAGAAGAGCTGCGCGCGGCAGCTGGTCGAGACTGCTGAGACCCAGGGGTGCGCCGTGTCAGCAGTGCAGGCTACACGAGAGAATCTGCTGCCTTACTTCGGAGCCATAGGAGGGCGGCGCGTGCCGGGGAGAAGTGATCTGTACTCGGTGGAAACTGTCGTGGAGAAGCCGACCCCTACGGACGCCGAGCTTCGCCTTCTCGTGCCCGGACTGCGCGCCGGCCACTACCTTTGCTTTTTCGGAATGCACGTTCTGACGCCGGCGGTGATGGATATCCTTGCCGGCTGCGTGAGGGATGCGGGAGAGCGCAGCGTGACGCTGTCCGGTGCCCTTGCGCTACTCGCGACACGTGAGAAGTACCTGGGGCTGGAACAGCACGCCTGGCGCTACGACGTCGGCGTGAAGTACGGACTTTTTACGGCACAGTTGGCACTCGCGTTAAGTGGCAAGGATCGGGAAGAGGTGCTGGAGAGGTTGGTGGAGATGCTGGCGCAGAGGAAAGGTGGGAGGACAGAGTGACATGAAAATACGGTGACAGGCAACGCTGTCCACGCGCCGGCTGAATCCTGGATTGACGTCATCCAACACACAATGGAAAATACGGTGACAGGCAACGCTGTCCACGCGCCGGCTCAATCCTGGGTTATCGTGATTCAATGCACGATTGGGACAACCTGGCGTGTCGCCACATTTGCATGATATTGGGCGCAGGCTTGGGACAGCGAAGCCTGCCACCGTATTTTCCTAAGATTTGACGCAGGCTTGGGACAACGAAGCCTGCCACCGTATTTTCCTAGGATTTGACGCCGGCTTGGGACAGCGAAGCCTGTCACCGTATTTCGAAGAACGCGAAGGAACACAAAGAACCACATGAACAGTCAGCTCGTCGACATCATCACGTCGCAAGATCCCGAGGTGCGCAACCGCTCCCTCGACGCCATCTGCCGCGGCGCGCAGCTCACGGAGCTTCTGTCGGAGTGCGAGGCGCTGGAAGCGTTCTGCCATGCCAGCGACAACCTTTACGAACGTGTGCGGGCGCTCTTCTTCCTCTACGCCATCCACCGGTTTCATCTGCCCGGGAAATCAGGAGCCACCGACGGAAGCTTGATTCCCTTCGAAGGCTACGTTCATCTGCTGCAGCGGCGCTTCGAGGAGGCCATCGGCACCTTCCTCGCAGTCCAGCAGCGAAACGGCCCAAGCGAAGGGATCTCCAGCGCGCTTTCTGAAGCCTACCGGCGCCTCGGATTCCAGACGCTCGCCGATCAGGTGCGCCGCAGCGTCCGATCCGTCAGGGGCAACCAGTGGATGTTCCGCGTCGGGCATCCGATGGATCAGCCGCTGCGAGTGCGCGACGAACTGCTGGAGCGCTCCTCGGATGGCCTTTTCCCAATTTTGCACGAGGCTACGCCGGTTCGCATGGATCTCAGCCACAGCGCCTGGAGCGACATTTTCCTTCTGGGGATGGATTTCCCGGAAGGCGCGCGGGTGCTCAACGTCTCCATTGATCTCGCTGTGCGCGGGCGGGATCCTGTGCCGCGGCCTCCCGTCGAGGCATTCTTCCGCGTGATCGACGAACCAGTGCTCCGCCTGGTGAGCGTGGACTTGAACGCAAGCGCGGAGATCGCCAGCCTGGCTGAGGTGTTCGACTTCGCGCGCGACTACCTCGGCCTGCTGAAAGCAGCCGTCATTGCCGGGGGGATCGTTCCGCCGGGTATAGAAGGATCGGGCGAGCGTCTGGAGGACCTGCTTTCCCGGCTCGCCGGCGTGGGACGCGGCATCGAGCTTGTGAGCCGGGTGAACGGCATCCCGAAGGGCTCCCGCCTGGCGGTCTCCACGAGCCTGCTCGCGAGTCTCATTGCGGTGTGCATGCGGGCGACCGGGCAGGCCGCAACGATCTCCGGTCCGCTCCAGGAACACGAACGGCGCCTCGTCGCGGCGCGCGCCATCCTGGGCGAGTGGCTGGCCGGATCGGGCGGGGGCTGGCAGGACTCCGGCGGAGTCTGGCCCGACATGAAACTCATCACCGGCGTCAAGGCCGGGCCGGAAGATCCCGAATACGGCATCAGCCAGGGCCGCCTGCTCCCCGCACATCACATTATTGGGGTTGACGAGGTTTCTTCCGAGACGAGACGCGGGCTGCAGGACAGTCTCGTGCTCGTGCACGGCGGCATGGCGCAGAACGTCGGCCCGATCCTGGAAATGGTCACCGAGAAATACCTGCTGAGGTCTGAAGCGGAGTGGCTGGCGCGGCGGCAGGCCTGCGGCATTCTGGACGAGATACTGGATCTCCTGCGCCACGGGAACATTCAGGGCGTCGGGGAAGCCACCACGCGCAATTTCTTCGGCCCGATACAGACGATCATCCCGCGCGCGTCTACGCTGTACACCGAACTATTGATCGATCAGGTGAGGGCGGAGTTCGGCGAACGCTTCTGGGGATTCTGGATGCTTGGAGGCGCGTCCGGCGGCGGCATGGGCTTCATCTTCGATCCTGCGCATCGGGAGCACGGCAAGGAAAGAGTGCACGAGATCATGCTGGAAACCAAGCGCCGGCTGAAATACGCTCTCCCGTTCGCAATCGAGCCAGTGGTTTACGACTTCTCAATCAATACGAAAGGAAGCTGCGCCGAACTCCTGACAGGCAAGGCGGCGCTGATGCCTCCGGACTATTACACCCTCACCGTGCCGGGGCTGCTGCGCCGCGATCCCACGGGCCTCGCCCTGTCGCGCCGGGCCGAGCTGAATCGCTTCGGGGCCGCCTGCCGCACGGAGCCGGAGCTTGCCGGCACGATCCAGTCACTTTTCGACCGCATCATTCCGCGCGCCGGCAGCGACGAGGAGGAGGCGCGGTCGCTCGACACCATGCTCGGCGAGCTTGGATTCGACCGTGTCCAGCACGAGCAGATCCGCTCCGACCTGCGCAGCGGCCGCATCGGCCTGTCACAGAACCGCCTGCCGCCAAGCACGGACATACGTGATCCCGATCCGCAAGACGTGATAGATGCACAGGCCCTGCCAAATCAGGATGAATTGCGGTCCGCAGGACTGCGGGCCTTGCAGGACGGCGCGGTCGCCGTGGTCACGCTCGCCGCCGGTGTAGGGAGCCGCTGGACCGAGGGCGCGGGCGTCGTCAAGGCACTGAACCCATTCTGCAGGCTGAGCGGGAAGCACCGGACCTTCATCGAGATACACCTCGCCAAGAGCCGGCGCGTCGGACGGGAATGCGGCAGACAGCTGCCGCATGTCATCACGACCAGCTACCTCACGCACCAACCCATCCGCGAATTCCTGGCGGATCAAGACAATTACGGCTATCCCGGGCGGTTGATCCTCTCGACAGGAGCAAGCGTCGGCCTGCGCCTCGTGCCGACCACGCGCGACCTGCGCTTCGCATGGGAGGAGATGCCGCAGCAACTGCTCGACGAGCAGGCGCAGAAGGTGCGCGAGAGCCTGCACTCCGCTCTGATTGCATGGGCCCGCCAGACCGGCGAAGCGAACGATTACAGGGATAACGTGCCGATGCAGTGCCTGCATCCTGTCGGGCATTGGTTCGAGATCCCCAACCTGTTCAAGAACGGCGTGCTGGCGCAGCTGGTCGAGACACAGCCGGGGCTCCAGGTACTGCTCATGCACAACATTGACACTGTGGGAATGGACGTCGATCCGGCGCTGCTCGCTTTGCATCTGCAGTCAGAAGCTGCCATGACCGTCGAGGTTATCCGGAGGCGGATGGAGGATCGCGGGGGCGGACTTGCGCGGGCGGACGGGCAACTGCGGCTCATCGAGGGGCTGGCAATGCCGCGCGAGGAGGATGAGTTCAGGTTGTCTTACTACAACTCGAACACGATGTGGATAAACATCGATAAGATCCTGGCAGCGTTTGGGTTGACACGGGACGATTTACGCAATCGAGACAGAGTCTCGGAGGCGGTCCGTGCGTTGGCGGCGCGGATGCCGACGTACGTGACACTCAAGGACGTCAAGAGGCGTTGGGGATACGGGCAGGAGGACGTCTTGCCGGTGGCACAGTTCGAGAAGCTGTGGGGGGACATGACGGCTCTGCCGGGGCTCGATTGCCGGTTCGTTGAAGTGTCGCGCCTGCGGGGACAGCAGCTCAAGGAGGTGGCGCAGTTGGACGGGTGGTTGCGGGACGGGTCTGCGGAGTACGTGAATTCGCTTTGCGCGTGGAAGTAAAAAAGCCACCGCGAAGGCGCAAAGGCGCAAAGGAAAAGGGGACGCGGAAGAACGCCGCCTCCGGACGCCGCACAGCCTATACTGCGAGCTCAGAAAGGAAGCGTGGGGCGTCGCAGATCCGGATGCCGTCCCTTGTCATAATATCGATGTCGCCGGCAGCCGTGACCTGGATCGCACGGACGGCTGGAAACTTGCTGTGCAAATAGCGCAGCGAAGGCGATAGATCCCGACCGCTCAGCTTGCATTCGACGAAGAGTATCGGCCGCGAGTCCTCGAGTACCACGAAGTCCACCTCGCGGTTTTCAACATCGCGGAAATATCGGAGTTCCCGGCCGATGCCCCGCGTGTCCTCGAGGTAGTGATTCTCCTTCTGCAAATGGCAGGCCACCAGATTCTCGAAGCGGGCGCCGCGATCGCGCACAAGCGTCCAGTCGAACTGGTAGTGCTTCGCCTCCTTCTTAACTGCGCGGATCGAAGGTGCGCCAAAGGGATGGATCCGGAATATCTGATAGATACGTTCCAAAATCTCCACCCACCGGCGCACGGTTTGATGCGCCACCTCCAGATCCGCGCGCAGCGCGTTCAGGGACAGCGGACTTCCTACCAGGTCGGGAAGGCGCACTGCCAGGCGCTCGAGCAGAGAAAGCTCAGAGACCCTTTCGAGATCCGCGATGTCTTCGCGCAATACCCTCGAGCGGTACTCGCGGCTCCAACGGCGCGCCTCATCCGCCGAGCCCGAGAGAAAGGGTTCAGGAAAGCCGCCCAGATCAAGCAGGGCCGTGAAGGCATCCTCGCGAGAACTCAGGACTTCCCTGAGTGAAAGTGGGTGCAAACGCAAGTGATGATAGCGTCCCTGGAGCGAATCGCCGCCGCGGCGATAGTAGTCGAGACGGGCGCTGCCGGTAACCAGGACGCGCAACTCTTCCTTCCTTTTGTCGTATAGTCCCTTCAGATACCGGCGCCATCGGGCGTACTTGTGAATTTCATCGAACACAACCAAACCCGGCGGAAAGGGAGACTCGCCGCGAAAGATCATCTCCCGATCCGAACTGTCATCCCAGTTCAGATACCTGCGCCCGGATTCGGCCGGAGCATATTGTGACCTGAGGATCGTTTGCGCCAGGGTCGTCTTTCCGGCTTGCCGCGGCCCGGAAACAAAAACCATCTTTCGACCCAAATCCTTGAGGATTTGAGCTTCGAGGTAGCGTGCAATCATGCTTGTGAATTTACCCCTTGTACAAATTGCCGGCAAGTAAATTCACATGCCCTACAAAATATCGTGGGTACGGCAAATCAGGACACGGATTATTCACCAGAAGGCCAATCAGTGCTCAGGTGACACCGGCATGGAGTAATTCCGGAAGTTCGGATTTCATACTGGGAACGTTTCCAAAGTGAGGGAGATATTTTCAGAAGAATTTTGGACGCGGAAAAACGCCGCCTGCGGACGCTTCCCGGGGCAGAGACGATTTTGCTTTCCGCGGGATTACTTTCAGCCGAAGATTTCGGAAAAAGGCAGGTCCAATCGGGGGAGCAGAGGCGACGAGAGACGTTCGGATCTCGAGTACACCCCGGCGGATATGTAGCCCTGTTCACTCAGTACCAGCACTTCTATCGTGCAGGTCTCCGGATCCGTGAGCCAGTATTCCGCCACGCCGAATTTTGCGTAGACCTTCTTCTTT